>NZ_JBJLRD010000040.1:0-42446 GCF_050871305.1 Kineococcus gypseus
ACATGCGGGTTGTGGTAATGTTTGTCGCGCGCGCGGTGGGGGCGGTAGCGGGGCCCCCGGCGGGCCCCGCGGGGGTCGCCCTGGCCCCGGAGGAGCGCAAGAGCCAGGGCCTGCTGCTCGACGAGCCGGTGTACCGCAACATCACCCTGTCGACGTTCGGGCGCTTCGCGCGCGGCCCGCTGCTCGACGAGCGCGCCGAGCGCGCGGCGGCCCGCGAGCGCATCGCCGCCCTGGACCTGCGCCCGGACGACCCGGACCGGCCGGTGCGCACCCTCTCCGGCGGCAACCAGCAGAAGGCGATGCTCGCGCGCTGGCTCGTGCACGGGTGCCGCGTGCTGCTGCTGGACGAGCCCACGCGCGGCGTGGACGTGGGCGCGCGCGCCGAGATGTACGCCCTGGTGGGTTCCCTCGCCGAGGCCGGCAACGCCGTCGTGGTCGTCTCCAGCGAGATCGAGGAGGTCCTCGGCCTGTCCGACCGCGTCCTCGTCGTCGCGGAGGGCCGCGTGCTGCACACCGGCCCGGCCGACCGCATCGACGAGCACGGCGTGCTCGACCTCGTCATGGAAGGACGTGCCGCGTGAGCGAGCAGCTGCCCCCCTCGCTGTCGACCGCGGGTTCCGTCCCGCCGGAGGCGGACCACCCCTCGCCGCTGCAGCGCGGCGGTCCGGCGCCCGGCGCCCCGGCGGGCCGGCGCGGGCGGGCGCTGAGCGGGGCGGGCGGGCGCAGCGTCGGCCTGGTCGTCGCCCTGGCGCTGCTGTGCGTCGTCGGCGTGGCCACGGCCGGCGAGCGGTTCGCCAGCGTCGACAACCTCATGACGGTCCTGCGCCTGGCGGCCGTCGTCGGCGTGCTGAGCATCGGGATGACGTTCGTCATCACCGGCGGCGGCATCGACCTGTCGGTGGGTTCCGTGCTCGGCCTGGCGTCGGTGTGGGCGACGACGCTGGCGACGCAGACGATCGCGCAGGACACCCACTGGCTGGTGATGGTGTCCACCGCGCTGCTCGTCGGCACCGCCTGCGGCGTCGTCAACGGCGTGCTCATCGCCTACGGGCGGGTCGTCGCCTTCATGGCCACCCTGGCCATGCTGGTCGCCGCGCGCGGCCTGGCGGAGATCATCTCGAACCGCCGCACGCAGATCGTGCAGGTGCAGCCCTTCCTCGACGCCTTCCAGGCCGACGTGCTGGGCATCCCGGTGCTGGTGTGGGTGTTCGCGCTCGTGGCGGTGGCCGGGTGGTTCGTGCTGAACCGCACGACGTTCGGCCGGCGCACCGTGGCGGTGGGCGGCAACCCCGAGGCCGCGCGCCTGGCGGGCATCGCCGTGCGGCGGCACACCGCCTACCTGTACGCCCTCTCCGGCCTGACCGCCGGCATCGCCGCGGTGATGATGCTGGCGCGCACCACCGCCGGTTCGTCCACCCACGGCCAGCTCGTCGAGCTCGACGCCATCGCGGCCGTGGTGGTCGGCGGCACCCTGCTCGCCGGCGGGCGCGGCAGCATCGTGGGCACCGTCTTCGGCGTCCTCATCTTCACGACCCTGACGAACGTCTTCGTGCAGAACAACCTCTCCAGCTCGGCGCAGGCCGTCGCCAAGGGCGCGATCATCGTCGTCGCCGTGCTGCTCCAGCAGCGCCTCGCCGCGCGCTCGCGGCGCACCTGACGACCCCGCACCCGAGCACGACGCCCGCTCCCGCAGCGCCACCCCGCCCAGGAACCGACCCCAGGAGGATCCCCATGCCCGCACCCCGCAGCGCGCTGCGCCGCTGGCTCGTCCGCACCGGTGCCGCGGCGGCCGCCGCCGCGCTGCTGACCGCCTGCACCTCCAACACCCCGGCCGAACCCGAGGGCGGCTCCTCGGCCGCGCCCGCCGCGGCCGCCGGCGGCAACGACGAGCCGGGTGAGCAGGTCGTCATCGGCTTCTCCGCCCCGGCCGCCGACCACGGCTGGATGGGCGCCATCACCTCCGCCGCCCGCGCGGAGGCCGAGCGCTACGAGGACGTCGAGCTGCGGGTCGCGGAGGGCACCAACGACGTCAACCTCCAGATCAGCCAGGTCGAGCAGTTCATCAACGACGGCGTCGACGCCATCGTGCTGCTGCCCTACGACGGCGCCGCGCTCACCCAGGTCGCCACCCGCGCCATGGAGGCGGGCATCCCCGTCGTCAACGTCGACCGGGAGTTCTCCAGCCCCTTCGCCGCGCGCACCACCGTCCTCGGCGACAACTACGGCATGGGCGTCTCGGCGGGCACGTACGTGTGCGAGCAGGTCGGCGACGACCCGGGCGCCGTCGTCGCCGAGATCGCCGGCATCGACTCGCTGCCCCTGACGCAGGAGCGCAGCCAGGGCTTCGCCGACGCCCTGGCCGACTGCGGCCTGGACGTCGACAACCGCGTCGCCGCGGACTTCACCGTCCAGGGCGGGCAGCAGGCCGCCGCGAACCTGCTGCAGGCCGCCCCGCGGATCGACGCGCTGTGGAACCACGACGACGACCAGGGCGTCGGCGTCATGGCCGCGATCGACGAGGCCGGGCGCGACGAGTTCGTCATGGTCGGCGGGGCCGGCTCGGCCAACGTCATGCGCGAGATCCAGGCCGGCGACTCCGTGCTCAAGGCGACGGTGATCTACCCCTCGACCCAGGCGGCCGACGGCGTCCGCCTGGCCCGGCTCATCGCCCAGGGCAAGTCCATGGGCGACCTCGTCGAGGTGGAGGTGCCCCGCACCGTCCAGCTGTACGCGCCCGTCGTCACGGCCGAGAACGTCGAGCAGTACCTGCCCACCGCGTTCGAGTCCTGAGGCCCCCGGCGCCGGCGCGGGTCAGCGCCGGCGCCGGCGCCCGCGGGCGGTCCAGCCCAGGTACGCCGTCAGCGAGCCGACGGCCGCCACGCCCAGCGCCGCCAGCTTCGTCTCGTGCGGCTTCAGGCGCTCGGGGTCGGTGGAGGCCAGCAGCGCCAGCGCCTCGATCCCGGCGGCGGTGACCATCGCGACGACCAGGCGGTTGCCGATGCGCTCGACCCGCGCCACCAGCGGGTCCAGCTCGTCGGTGCGCACCGAGACCGAGACGCCGTCGCGGTCCAGGACGTCCAGCAGCCGCCCGAGCTGCCCGGGCAGCTCCACGCCCAGCGAGGCGGCGTCCACCCCGGCCTGGCGCAGCCGGCGCGCGATGGCCACCGGGTCCAGGTGCCCGGTCACCAGCCGGCGCGCGTAGGGGCCCAGCACGCTGCCGATCTGGAAGCCGGGGTCCAGCGTGGAGCCCAGCCCCTCCGTCATCACGATCATCTTCACGACCAGGGCCAGGTTGCGCGGCAGCGCCAGGTGGTGCCGGCGCAGGATCTCCAGCACGTCGCGCACGACGTCGGCGATGCGCACCTTGCCCAGGGGCAGGCCCTCGTAGCGGCTGAGCAGGTAGCCGGCGTCCGCGGTGAGCCGGCCGCGGTCCACCCGCTGCTTGGTCACGCCGATCTCGGCGAACGCGGCCGCGATGCGCGCGGGGTCGCGGCGCTCGAACGCCGCCAGCAGCCCCGCCAGGTGCCGGCGGGTGCGCTCGTCGACCTCGCCGACCATGCCGTAGTCCAGCAGCCCGATGCGCCCGCCGGGCTCGATGAGGAAGTTGCCCGGGTGCGGGTCGGCGTGGAAGAAGCCGTGCTCGAAGACCATGTCGGCCATGAGGCGGGTCGCGCGCGCCGCCAGGGCGCTGCGGTCCACCCCCGCCTGGTCCAGGGCCTGCAGGTCGCTGATCTTGGTCCCGCGCAGCCGCTCCAGCGTGATCACCCGCGAGGTGGTGGTGTCCCAGTGCACCCGCGGGACGTGGATGTCGGGGTCGCCCTGGAAGTTGCGGGCGAAGCGCTCGGCGTTCTGGCCCTCCTGCAGGTAGTCCAGCTCCGCGCGCAGGGTGTCGGCGAAGTCGGTGGTCAGGCCCACCAGGTCGTAGTCGGCGGCCGCGGACCAGCGCTGCGCCGCGCGCGCGGCCAGCGCCCGCAGGATCTCCAGGTCCGCCTCCACCTCCTCCACCACGCCGGGCCGGCGCACCTTGACGACGACCTCGCTGCCGTCGGCCAGCGCGGCCGCGTGCGCCTGCCCGATGGAGGCGCTGGCCAGCGGCACCGGGTCGAAGCGCCGGAACACCTTCTCCGGGTCCGCGCCCAGCTCCTCGCGCACCGCGGCGCGCACCACCTCCAGCGGCACGGGGGAGGCGCGGTCCTGCAGCTTCTCCAGCTCGTGCTGGAACGCCGGGCTGAGCAGGTCCGGGCGCGTGGAGAGGATCTGCCCGAGCTTGACGGCGGTGGGGCCCAGCTCCTCCAGCACGAGGCGCACGTGCACGGCGACGGAGTGGGTCTGCTCCAGGCCCGCGCGCGCCGGGGCGCGCCGGTCGGTGCGCACCCAGCGCTCCATCCCCAGGGCGTGCACGAAGTAGCCCAGCCCGTGCCGGTACAGGACCCGGCTGATCTGGAGGTAGCGGTCCTGGTGGCGCACGGACCCCATCCTGACCCCTCGAGGCGCGGCGCGCGACGGCCCGCCCCGCTGCGGGAGCGGGGCGGGCCGTCGGTGCGCCCCCCGAGAGGGCCGAGCTCACAGCTTGCGCGAGATGAGGGCCTGCTTGACCTCGGCGATCGCGCGGGTCACCTGGATGCCGCGCGGGCACGCCTCGGAGCAGTTGAAGGTCGTGCGGCAGCGCCACACGCCCTCCTTGTCGTTCAGGATCTCCAGGCGCAGGTCCGAGCCGGTGTCGCGGCTGTCGAAGATGAAGCGGTGGGCGTTGACGATGGCCGCTGGGCCGAAGTACTGCCCGTCGTTCCAGAACACCGGGCAGCTGGAGGTGCACGCCGCGCACAGGATGCACTTGGTGGTGTCGTCGAAGCGCTCGCGGTCGGCCTGGGACTGGATCCGCTCGCGGGTCGGCTCGGCGCCCTTGGCGATGAGGAAGGGCATCACCTCGCGGTAGGAGGCGAAGAAGGGCTCCATGTCGACGATCAGGTCCTTCTCGACCGGCAGGCCCTTGATCGGCTCGATCGTGATGGGCTTGGCGATGTTGAGGTCCTTCAGCAGCACCTTGCACGCCAGGCGGTTGACGCCGTTGATGCGCATGGCGTCGGAGCCGCACACGCCGTGCGCGCACGAGCGCCGGAACGTCAGGGAGCCGTCGACCTCCCACTTGACCTTGTGCAGCGCGTCCAGCACGCGGTCGGTGCCGTACATGGTGAGGCGGTGGTCCTCCCAGCGCGGCTCGTCGTCGCGCTCGGGGTCGTACCGGCGGATGCGCAGCGTCACGTCGAAGCTGGGCACCTCGCCGGTGCCGCCGATGGTGCCGCCCTCGCGCGGCTGCGCGCCCCCGGAGCCCTCGCGGGCGCGGTCGGCGGACTTGGCCGGGCCGGCCTCGGCGTTGGTCTCGGAGGGGTCCTGTTCGGTGGTGGACATCAGTACTTGCGCTCCATCGGCTGGTACCGCGTCTGGACGACGGGCTTGAAGTCCAGGCGCATCGTGGTCTTCCCGTCGGCGCCGGCCTCTCGGTACACCATCGTGTGCCGCATGAAGTTGACGTCGTCGCGGTTGGGGTAGTCCTCGCGGAAGTGCCCGCCGCGCGACTCCTTGCGCTCCAGGGCGCCCAGGCACATCACCTCGGCGAGGTCGAGCAGGAAGCCGAGCTCCAGCGCCTCGAGCAGGTCGAGGTTGTAGCGCCGCCCCTTGTCCTGCACGGCGGCGCGCGCGTAGCGCTCGCGCAGGCGCTCGATGTCCGTCAGCGCCTGCTTGAGGGTGGCCTCGGTGCGGAACACCTGGGCGTTCAGGTCCATCGACTCCTGCAGCTCCGCGCGGATCGCGGCGATCCGCTCGGTGCCGGCGGGGCGGTCGCGCAGCTCGGTCAGCTGCGCCACCACGGCCGCCTCGGGGGCCTCGGGCAGGGCGACCCACTGCGCCTTCGAGGCGTACTCCGCCGCGGCGATGCCGGCGCGGCGGCCGAAGACGTTGATGTCCAGCAGCGAGTTGGTGCCCAGGCGGTTGGAGCCGTGCACGGACACGCACGCCACCTCGCCGGCGGCGTACAGGCCGGGCACGACGTGGGTGTTGTCCGAGAGAACCTCGGCCTCGACGTTGGTGGGCACCCCGCCCATGGCGTAGTGGGCCGTCGGGTACACCGGGACCGGCTCGGTGTACGGCTCCACGCCCAGGTAGGTGCGGGCGAACTCGGTGATGTCCGGCAGCTTGGCGTCGATGTGCGCCGGCTCCAGGTGCGTCAGGTCGAGCAGGACGTAGTCCTTGTTCGGCCCGGCGCCGCGGCCCTCGCGCACCTCGTTGGCCATCGAGCGCGCGACGATGTCGCGCGGCGCGAGGTCCTTGATGGTGGGCGCGTAGCGCTCCATGAACCGCTCGCCGTCGGCGTTGCGCAGGATGCCGCCCTCGCCGCGCGCGGCCTCGGACAGCAGGATCCCCAGGCCCGCCAGGCCGGTCGGGTGGAACTGGAAGAACTCCATGTCCTCCAGCGGGATGCCGCGCCGGTAGGCGATGCCCATGCCGTCGCCGGTCAGGGTGTGCGCGTTGGAGGTGGTCTTGAAGACCTTGCCCGCGCCGCCGGTGGCCAGCACGACGGACTTGGCCTGGAAGACGTGGATCTCGCCGGTGGCCAGCTCGTACGCCACCACGCCGGCGACGCGCTTGTCGCCGGGCACGCCGTTGCTCGGCGGGGTCTGCGCGGCCGGCTGCCCGACGGCGCCCTCGATCTCGTCGCCGGTGCGCGCCTCGCCGGCGGGCACGAGCAGCAGGTCGAGCACGTAGAACTCGTTGAAGAACTCCACCTCGTGCTTGACGCACTGCTGGTACAGGGTCTGCAGGATCATGTGGCCGGTGCGGTCCGCGGCGAAGCACGAGCGGCGCACGGGCGCCTTGCCGTGGTCGCGGGTGTGCCCGCCGAAGCGGCGCTGGTCGATGCGCCCCTCGGGGGTGCGGTTGAAGGGCAGGCCCATCTTCTCGAGGTCGAGGACCGCGTCGATGGCCTCCTTGCACATCACCTCGGCCGCGTCCTGGTCGACGAGGTAGTCGCCGCCCTTGACGGTGTCGAAGGTGTGCCACTCCCAGTTGTCCTCCTCGACGTTCGCCAGCGCGGCGCACATGCCGCCCTGGGCCGCACCGGTGTGCGAGCGCGTCGGGTAGAGCTTGGTGAGCACCGCGGTGCGGGCCCGCTGGCCGGCCTCGAGGGCCGCGCGCATCCCTGCGCCGCCGGCGCCGACGATGACGACGTCGAACTGGTGCGTCTGCACAGCTTCCTCCTTCGGTCCGGTCAGTCGGAGACGGTCGGGACCTCGTCCGCGGGGGCGCAGAACGAGAAGTCGTGGGCGGGGGAGGAGCAGGGGTCGAACGTGAAGATGACCAGGGTCCCCACGACGATCACCACGAGGGTCGCCAGGTACAGCGCCATCTTGAGCCAGAACCGCGTGCCGTCGCGCTCGGCGTAGTCGTTGATGACGGTGCGCACGCCGTTGGCGCCGTGCAGCATCGCCAGCCACAGCATCAGCAGGTCCCAGGTCTGCCAGAACGGGCTGGCCCACTTGCCGGCCACGAAGCCCCAGTCGACCTGGTGGATGCCCTCGCCCGTCATGAGGTTGACGAAGAGGTGGCCGAAGACCAGCACGATCAGCGCCAGGCCCGACATGCGCATGAACAGCCAGCCGTACAGCTCCCAGTTCGTGCGCGTGGAGCGCGTGCGCCGGTACGGCGAGCGCGGCGCCTCCAGCGCGGGCGCGTACCGGGCGCCGGGGGTCTGCTCGGGTGCACTCATCTGCGGGCCCCTCAGTGGGAGAAGACGATGGACAGGTGGCGCACCAGGAACGGCACCATGAGCACCGTCCACAGCACCACGACGCCCCAGAACAGCTTGCGCTGGTGCTGGGTCCCCTTGTGCCAGAAGTCGACGAGGATGATGCGCACGCCGTTGAGGGCGTGGAAGACCACCGCGCCGACGAGGCCGGCCTCGCCCAGGCCCATCACGGGGTTCTTGTACTGCGCGATCACGCCGTCGTAGACCTCCGGCGAGATGCGCACGGTGGCCGTGTCGAGCACGTGCACGAGGAGGAAGAAGAAGATCAGCACGCCCGAGATGCGGTGCGCGACCCAGGACCACATGCCCTCGCGACCGCGGTAGAGCGTGCCCGGCGGCTTGACCCTGGTCCTGCTGGCGCTCCCCTGGGGCGGGGTGAGGCTCGTGGCCACCGGCGTCCTCCTCGTTCGGTCCGACGCCGGGTCCCCCCGGGCTCCGGCGCACGGGTGGCGGCGTCCGTCGACCATGGTAGGCGGGCCGGGCCCGGCGGCCCCGCCGCGGAGGGCCGTGCGGAGGTTTTGTGACGAAGGACTCACGCCGGGCGAGCCGCCCCGCCCGGACGGGTGGAGGGCCCTGCCGGGACCGGCACCCCTCCGCCCGCTCGGGTGCGATCCGGCCCGCGGCACGGGGCGCCCCGGTAGGTTCGCCCCGACGTGCCATCGGACGGGGAGGGGCCTCACGTGCAGCAGGCTGGCGGGACGGACGGGACCGGCGCGACGGGCGCGACGGGCGCGACGGGCGGGGGCGACGCGGCGGCGCGGGCGGCGGCGGGCGTCGCGGGCGGCGCCGAGGGCGCCGAGGCCCGCCCGGGGGTGGTGCCCTGGTCGGCCGACGACCTCGAGCACGCCCTGATCGACCTGTCCGACTTCCACGCCGTGGTGCCCGCCGGCGGCGCGGGGACGCGGCTGTGGCCGCTCTCGCGCAGCGACCGGCCCAAGTTCCTCCTGGACCTCACCGGCCGCGGGCGCACCCTGCTGCAGTCGACCTGGGACCGCCTGCTGCCGCTGACCTCCCCGGAGCGCACCTGGGTGGTCACGGGCCGCTCGCACGCCGACGCGGTGTGCGAGCAGCTGCCCGAGCTGCCGGCGGACAACGTGCTGCGCGAGCCGTGCCAGCGCGACTCCGCCGCCGCGATCGGCCTGGCGGCCGCAGTGCTGGTGCGCCGCGACCCCGAGGCCGTGCTGGGCTCCTTCGCCGCCGACCACAACATCTCCGGCCGCGACGACTTCGAGTCCTCCGTGGAGGAGGCCGTGGTCACCGCCCGGCGCGGCTTCGTCGTCACCATCGGCATCGCCCCCTCGCACCCGGCCACCGGCTTCGGCTACATCCGCCTGGGCAAGCGGCTGCGCCTGCAGGGCGCGCCCAACGCGCGCCGGGTGCTGCAGTTCAAGGAGAAGCCGGACGCGCGCACCGCCTCGGCGTACCTGTCCACCGGCGACTACCGCTGGAACGGCGGCATGTTCGTCACCCGCGCCGACGTCCTGCTGGAGCTGCTGGCCGAGCACGCGCCGGCCCTGCACGCGGGCCTGCAGCGCATCGCCGACGCCTGGGACACCCCGCGCCGGGACGCGGTGCTGGCCGAGCAGTGGCCGGCGCTGCCGTCCATCGCCATCGACCACGCGGTGGCCGAGCCGGCGGCCGAGGCCGGCCGCGTGGCGGTCGTGCCGGCCACCTTCGGCTGGGACGACGTCGGCGACTTCTCATCCCTGGCCGAGCTGCTGCCCGCCGAGGTCGACGAGCCGCGCGTGCTCGGCGACCCCGACCTGGTGATCACCGACCAGGTCGCCGGCGGCCTGGTCGTGCCCGGCACCGGCCGCGTCGTGGCGCTGCTGGGCGTGGACGACATCGTCGTGGTCGACACCCCCGACGCGCTGCTGGTGACCACCCGCGCCCGCGCCCAGGAGGTCAAGAAGCTCGTCGAGCGCGCCCGCGACGCCGGGCTGGACTCGGTGGTCTGAGCGGGTGGCCGCGGTCGGGGGGCACCCGGCCGCGGGGGTAGCGTCCGGGGCGTGAGCAGCGAGACGGCCGGCGGCGCGCGCACGGCGCCCCCGGTGCCCGGCGCGGCCCCGGCCGCGCCGGAGCGCGGCGGGACGGCCCTGGGCGGGCCCTCGCCGCGGCTGCTGGCCGGCCTGGCCGCCGCCCACCTGCCCGCGGTGGTGGCGCTGCGCCGCGACGTGCACGCCCACCCGGAGCTGGCGCGCGCGGAGCACCGCACCACCGCGGCCGTGAGCGCGCTGCTCTCCGCCGGCGGGCTGGAGGTGCGCGCGCTGCCGGGCACCGGGCTGGTCGCCGAGACGGGCCCGGCGCGCGGGCCGGCGGTGGGGGTGCGCGCCGACCTCGACGCGCTGCCGCTGCAGGAGCTCACCGGCCTGCCGTACGCCTCCACCGTGCCGGGCGTGGCGCACGCGTGCGGCCACGACGTGCACACCGCCACCGTCGCCGGCGCCGCCCTCGTGCTGGCCGACCTGCACCGCGCCGGCGCGCTGGGCCACCGGGTGCGCCTGCTCTTCCAGCCCGCCGAGGAGGTCATGCCCGGCGGGGCGCTGGACCTGGTGGCCGCCGGGGTGCTCGAGGGCGTGGCGGCGCTGTACGGCCTGCACTGCGACCCCACCCTGGACGTGGGCACCGTCGGGCTCAAGGCCGGGCCGATCACCTCCGCCTCCGACCACGTCACGGTGCGCCTGTCCGGCACCGGCGGGCACACCTCGCGCCCGCACCTGGCCGGCGACCTCGTCTTCGCGCTCGGGCAGGTCGTCACCCAGCTGCCCGCGGTGATCGCCCGGCGCGTGGACCCGCGCGCGGGGGTGAACCTGACCTGGGGCGCTGTGCACGCCGGGGACGCCGCCAACGCCGTGCCCGCCGAGGGCTACGCCGCGGGCACGCTGCGCTGCATGGAGACGGACGCGTGGCAGCACGCCGGCGAGCTGGTCGAGGAGGTCGTGGCCGACCTGGTGCGCCCGTACGCGGTGCGCTCGGAGGTCTCGCTGGTGCGCGGGGTGCCGCCGGTGGACAACGACGCCCGGGCCACCTCGGTGCTCGAGGACGCCGCGCGCGCGGTGCTGGGCCGCGAGGCGGTGCTGCCCACCCGGCAGTCGCTGGGCGGGGAGGACTTCGCCTGGTACCTGCACGACGTGCCCGGCGCGATGGTGCGCCTGGGCACGCGCACCCCCGGCGGCCCCGTGCACGACCTGCACCGCGGCGACTACGCGCCCGACGAGGCGGCGATCGGCGCGGGCGTGCGGGTGCTCGCCGCCGCGGCCGCCGCTCCGCGCGCGCTGCTCCGGTGAGGTCGTCCTGGCGGCCCGGAGGGTCGCGCTCCGGTCACGTTGCGCGCCGAGTGGACCGGGAACGCCCAGGATGCGCACTACGATGACCGCGCGCTCGCCGGATCGCCTCCGGCGCGGGGCGCGCCCGACCCGCCGGACGACACGCCCGACGACCAGGAGGACACCACCCGTGAAGACCTTCACCCGACTCGCGCCGGCCGCCGCCGTCGGTGCCGCCCTGCTGCTGCTGGCCTCCTGCGGCGAGCGCCCGGACGACACCGCCGCCGACGGCTCCGGCGCCACCGGCGGGGGCGGGAGCTTCTCGGCCTGCATGGTGCTGGACACCGGCGGCGTCGACGACCGCTCCTTCAACCAGTCCTCCTGGGCCGGCATGGAGGCCGCCGCGGAGCAGAACCCGGACATCCAGATCGACTACGTGCCCTCCGCGGACGACGCGCAGTACACGCCGAACCTGCAGGCGCAGGTGCAGAACGGCTGCGACACCGTCATCGGCGTCGGCGGCCTGATGGCCGACTCCATGAAGGAGGTCGCCACCGCCAACCCCGACCAGTCCTTCGCCGAGATCGACTCCTCCTCCGAGCTGGAGAACGTCTACGGCCTGCAGTACAACACCGCCGAGGCGGCGTTCCTGGCCGGCTACCTCGCCGCGGGCATGACGCAGACCGGTGTCGTGGGCACCTGGGGCGGCCTGCCCATCCCGCCCGTGACCATCTTCATGGACGGCTTCTGGGAGGGCGTGCAGCACCACAACCAGCAGAAGGGCACGAACGTCCGGGTCCTGGGCTGGGACGAGAACAACCCCGGCGGCGGCACCTTCGCCAACAGCTTCGTCGACCAGGGCGCGGGCCGCTCCATCACCGAGACCCTCGCCAGCCAGGGCGCCGACATCGTCATGCCGGTCGCCGGCCAGGCGGGCCTGGGCGCCGGCGCGGCCGCGGAGGCGGCCGGCGGCAGCCTGAACCTCATCTGGGTGGACACCGACGGCTGCGTCAGCGCCGAGCAGTACTGCGACTACTTCATGTCCTCGGTGACGAAGAACCTCACCGACTCGGTGCGCGACTACGTCCTGGCCGCCGCCGAGGGCGAGGCGCCGACCGGCTCCTACGTGGGCACCCTGGAGAACGAGGGCGTGGGCCTGGCCCCGTTCAACCGCTTCGAGGACCGCGTGCCGGCGGAGCTGAAGACCGAGCTGGAGCAGGTGCGCCAGGGGATCGTCGACGGCACCATCCAGATCACCTCGCCGAACGCCGTCTCCGCCGGCTGACGCGCGCAGCACCGCAGCAGCACCCAGCAGCACGCAGCACGCAGCAGCACCGCACCGACCGACGCAGGGCGACGAGGGGAACGACGCGCACGTGGAGCTGGAACTCCGGGGCATCACCAAGCGCTTCGGGTCCCTCGTCGCCAACGACGGGATCGACCTGACCGTGCGCGAGGGCGAGATCCACGCCCTCCTCGGCGAGAACGGCGCGGGCAAGAGCACGCTGATGAACGTGCTGTACGGCCTGCACCGGCCCGACGAGGGGCAGGTCCTGATCGACGGGCGCCCGGTGGAGTTCTCCTCCCCGGGCGACGCCATGGCGGCGGGCATCGGCATGGTGCACCAGCACTTCATGCTGGTGCCCGGCTTCACCGCCACGGAGAACATCGTGCTGGGCGCCGAGCTCACGCGCGGCGGCGGTCTGCTGGACCGCCGCCGCGCGCGCGAGCGGGTGGTGGAGACCTCCCGGCGCTTCGGGCTGGCCGTGCCCCCGGACGCCCTGGTCGGCGACCTCGCCGTGGGCGTGCAGCAGCGCGTGGAGATCCTCAAGGCGCTGCTGCGCGAGGCGAGGGTGCTCGTGCTCGACGAGCCGACCGCGGTGCTCACGCCCGCCGAGACCGACGACCTCATGCGCGTCATGCGCGAGCTGGCCGATGCGGGCACCTCCATCGTCTTCATCACGCACAAGCTGCGCGAGGTGCGGGCGGTGGCCGACCGCATCACCGTCATCCGCCGCGGGCGCGTGGTCGGCTCGGCCGAGCCGAGCGCCTCGGCCGAGGAGCTGGCCGCCCTGATGGTCGGGCGCGACGTGCGCCTGGTCGTGGACAAGGCGCCGGCCGCCCCGGGCGAGGCGGTGCTGGACGTGGCGGGCCTGCGGGTGACCGACCCCTCCGGCGCCGTGCTCGTCGACGACGTCAGCCTGACCGTGCGCGCCGGCGAGGTGCTGGCGATCGCCGGGGTGGACGGCAACGGCCAGAGCGAGCTGACGCGCAGCGTCGTGGGCCTGCAGCCGGCCGCCGCCGGCGCGGTGCGCCTGTCCGGCGAGGACGTCACCGGCCTGCCGGTGCGCGAGCTGCTGCGCCGGGGCGTGGGCTACGTGCCCGAGGACCGCCTGCACGACGGCCTGGTGGCCTCCTTCAGCATCGCCGAGAACCTCGTGCTCGACCTCGTGGACACCCCCGCCTACTCCACCGGCCCGTCCGTGGACCGCGCCGCGGTCGAGCGCAACGCCGCCGAGCGCGTGGCCGAGTTCGACATCCGCGCCGCCGGGCCGCAGGCGGCGGTGTCCACCCTCTCCGGCGGCAACCAGCAGAAGGTCGTGCTGGCCCGGGAGATGTCCCGCCCGCTGAAGCTGCTCGTGGTCGCCCAGCCCACCCGCGGCGTCGACGTCGGCAGCCAGGAGTTCGTGCACCAGCGCATCGTCGCCGAGCGCGACCGCGGTGCCGCCGTCCTGCTCGTGTCCACCGAACTCGACGAGGTGCGCGCCCTGGCGGACCGCATCGTCGTCATGTACCGCGGCCGCGTGGCCGGGGAGGTCGGCCCGGACGCCGACTCCGAGCAGCTGGGCCTGCTCATGGCCGGCGCGCAGCCGCAGGGAGGAACCGCGTGAGCACCGACGCCCCGGCGAGGCCGGGAACGCCCCCGGCGGGCAGCCCCGCGCGCCGCCGCCCCTCGCGGGGCGGGGAGCTGCTCGTCACCGCCTTCGCCGTGCTCGGCGCCCTCGTCGTGGGTGCGGTGCTCATCGCGATCGGCGACGCGCGCACGCGCGCCGCGGCGAGCTACTTCTTCTCCTACCCGTGGGACACCCTCACCAACGCCTGGTACGCCGTGCGCGACGCCTACCTGGCGCTGCTGGAGGGCGCGCTGTACAGCCCGGACCTGTCCGGCAAGGGGGCGCTGGGGCCGGTCTCGGAGACCCTCGTCAACGCCACGCCGCTGGTGCTGGGCGGGCTGGCGGTGGCGCTGGCGTTCCGGGTGGGCCTGTTCAACATCGGCGCGCAGGGCCAGCTGATCCTCGGCGCGATCGCCGGGGCGTGGCTGGGCTTCGCGGTGGACCTGCCCGCGGGCCTGCACCTGGTGGCCGCGCTGCTCGGCGGCCTGCTCGGCGGCGCGCTGTGGGGCGCCCTGGTCGGCTGGCTCAAGGCCCGCACCGGCGCCCACGAGGTCATCACCACGATCATGCTGAACTACGTGGCGATCAACCTGCTGAACCTCCTGCTGACCACCCGCGGGTTCCAGCGCCCGCCCTACGGGCAGGCCATCTCCGAGCAGGTCGACGGCTCCGCGCGCCTGCCGCTGCTGCTGGGCAGCCCGCTGCGCGTGCACGCGGGCCTGCTGCTGGCGCTGCTGGCGGCCCTCGGCGTGCACTGGCTCTTCTCCCGCGCGCGCCTGGGCTTCCGGCTGCGCGCCGTCGGCGCCAACCCCGACGCCGCCCGCACCGCCGGCATGGACGTCGGCCGCCTGCAGGTGGTGGCCATGGGCCTGTCCGGGGCGCTGGCCGGGCTGGCCGGCGCCTCGCAGGTTCTCGGCGTCAGCGGCAGCGTCACCGGCAGCGTCGCCGGCACCATCGGCTTCGACGCCATCACCGTGGCGCTGCTGGGGCGCAACAACCCCTGGGGCGTGGTCGGCGCCGGCCTGCTCTTCGGCGGCCTGCGCGCCGGCGGCGTGCAGATGCAGTCGGCCACCGGCGTGCCCGTCGACCTCGTCGGCGTGCTGCAGGCCCTCATCGTGCTGTTCATCGCCGCCCCCGCCCTGGTGCGGGCGGTGTTCCGGCTGCGCGCCGGCGGTGCCGGCGTGGGCACCGAGCTGGCGGGGGGGTGGAGCCGGTGAGCGCCGCCCGGCCGCAGGCGCGGCCCGCCGAGGTCGTCACCCACGAGGTCGTCGAGCCGCCCGTCAGCCGCCGGCTGCGCGTCGTCACGGGCGTGCTGCTGCTGCTCGTGGGACTGGTCGCGGTCGTGGGCTGGGGCCTGGGCTCCGGCCCGGGCGACGCCACCTTCTCCTTCGGCGGGGGCACCGCCGTGCAGCTGCCCGACCTGACGCTGCCGGGCACGGCCACGCCCGTCGTGCTGGGCGCGGTGGTGGCCCTGCTGGGCGCCTACCAGCTCGTGCGCGGCTTCCGCGCCCGCCGGGCGCCGCTGGTGGCCGGCGTCGCGGTCCTCTGCTTCGTCGTGGCGTTCCTGGCGTGGGCCATGAGCGGCGCCGAGGGCGCCTCCATCGACCTGGTGGGCCTGCTGCGCCAGACGCTGTTCCTGGCCACGCCCCTGGTGCTGGGCGCGCTGGCCGGGGTGCTGGGCGAGCGCAGCGGCGTGGTCAACGTCGCCATCGAGGCGCAGCTGCTCACGGGTGCGTTCACCGCCGCGCTGGTCGGCTCGCTGGCCACCAGCCTGGGCGCCGGGGTGGTCGGCGGCGTGCTCGCGGGCGCCCTGGTGGGCTGGCTGCTGGCGGTCTTCGCGATCCGCTACCGCGTCAACCAGGTCATCCTCGGCGTGGTCCTCAACGCCGCCGCGCTGGGCTTCACCGGCTGGGCGTACAAGGCGCTGATGCAGTCCGACACCCAGCGCTACAACGCCCCCGGCGTGCTGCAGCCGCTGCCGGTGCCGGTGCTCTCCGAGGTCCCCGTCCTCGGGCCGCTGCTCTTCCAGGCCAACGTCGTCGTCTACCTGATGTACGTGCTGATCGTGGTGCTGCAGGTGGTGCTCTTCCGCACCCGCTGGGGGCTGCGCACCCGCGCCGTGGGCGAGCACCCGAAGGCCGCGGACACCCTGGGCGTGCCGGTGCTGCGCGTGCGCTACGTCAACGTCGTCCTGGCCGGCGGCATGGCCGGGCTGGGCGGGGCGTTCCTGTCCGTGGGCACCATCGGCCCGTTCACCGAGAACATGTCCGCCGGCAAGGGCTTCATCGCCCTGGCCGCGGTCATCTTCGGCCGCTGGACGCCGCGGGGCGCCGTGGCGGCCTCGCTGCTGTTCGGCTTCTTCGCCGCCCTGCAGACCCTCGTGGGAGTCCTGCCCTACGGCTCCGAGGTGCCGGCCAGCCTCCTGTCGGCCCTGCCGTACCTGGCCACGGTCTTCGCGGTGGCCGGCTTCGTCGGGCGGGTGCGCCCCCCGGCGGCGAGCGGGGAGCCGTACCCGTCGTGAGCGAGGGGACCACCGTGACCGGCATCGACTTCGACGCCCTGCGCGCCGCCGCGCGCGCGGCGCTGGCCCACTCGTACTCGCCGTACTCGCGCTTCCCCGTCGGGGCCGCCGCGCTCGTCGACGACGGGCGCGTGGTGAGCGGGGCGAACATCGAGAACGCCTCCTACGGCGTGACGCTGTGCGCCGAGTGCACCCTCGTGGGGCAGCTGCGCATGAGCGGCGGTGGGCGCCTGGTGGCGTTCGCCTGCGTCGACGGCGCCGGCGGGGTGCTCATGCCGTGCGGGCGCTGCCGGCAGCTGCTGTACGAGTTCGGCGGCCCGACGCTGCTGGTGGACACCCCCCGCGGGGTGCTGCCCATGACCGAGGTCCTGCCCGACGCGTTCGGCCCGCACGACCTCGACGACCCGACCCGCAGGAACGCCCCAGAGGAGCCCCGCCCGTGAGTCAGCGGTTCGCCGCCGTCGACGTCATCCGCACCAAGCGCGACCGCGGGGAGCTCTCCGACGAGCAGATCGACTGGGTGCTCGACGCCTACACCCGCGGCGAGGTCGCCGAGGAGCAGATGTCGGCGCTCGCGATGGCGGTCCTGCTCAACGGCATGACCCGGCGCGAGGTGTCCCGCTGGACCGCGGCGATGATCGCCTCCGGCTCGCGCCTGGACTTCACCGACCTGCCGCGGCCCAGCGTGGACAAGCACTCCACCGGCGGGGTGGGCGACAAGACCACCCTGCCGCTGGCGCCGCTGGTGGCCGCGTGCGGCGCGGCGGTGCCGCAGCTGTCCGGGCGGGGCCTGGGCCACACCGGCGGCACCCTGGACAAGCTGGAGTCCATCCCGGGCTGGCGCGCCTCGCTGGAGCTGCCCGAGATCCGCCGGCAGCTCACCGACGTGGGCGCCGTGATCTGCGCGGCCACCGGCGACCTCGCCCCGGCCGACAAGAAGCTCTACGCGCTGCGCGACGTGACCGGCACCGTGGAGGCGATCCCGCTGATCGCCAGCTCCATCATGAGCAAGAAGATCGCCGAGGGCACCAGCGCGCTCGTGCTCGACGTCAAGACCGGCTCCGGGGCGTTCATGAAGGAGCTGGCGCAGTCGGTGGAGCTGGCCGAGGCCATGGTGGCGCTGGGCACCGACGCGGGCGTGCGCACCACCGCGCTGGTCACCGACATGTCCACCCCGCTGGGCCGCACCGCCGGCAACGCGCTGGAGGTGCGCGAGTCCGTGGAGGTCCTCGCCGGCGGCGGGCCCGCCGACCTGGTGGAGATCACCCTGGTCCTGGCCCGCGAGATGCTCGCCGCTGTGGGCCTGGACGCCGTCGACCCCGCCGACGCCCTGGCCGACGGGCGCGCCATGGACGCCTGGCGGCGCATGGTCGCCGCGCAGGGCGGCGACCCCGACGCCGCGCTGCCCACCGCCGCGCACACCCACGACGTGCTCGCCGGCGCCGACGGGTACCTCACCGAGGTCGACGCGCTGGCCGTGGGCGTGGCGGCCTGGCGCCTGGGCGCCGGGCGGGCCCGGCGCGAGGAGGCCGTGCAGGCCGGTGCGGGCGTCGAGCTGCACGCGGTGCGCGGCGAGCGCGTGCGCGCCGGTCAGCGCGTGGCCACCCTGCACACCGACACCCCCGAGCGCTTCGCGTGGGCGCTGGAGGCGCTCGAGCCGGGCCTCGCCGTCGGCGACGCCGCGCCCGCCCCCGTGCCGCTGGTGCACCGCCGCGTCACGGCCTGAGACCGGACGGGGGAGGAGCAGCGCGGCCCGCGTGCCCCGGGCCGCGCGAGCTGACACGATCGTCGCTCGACCGACAGCCGCGACCGGACAGGGACGAGGGGACGAGATGTCGACGCCGGGGAACGAGCAGTACGGGCCGCCGCCGGGCTACGGGCAGCAGGGCGGGTACGGCCAGCAGGGCGGCTACGGGCAGCCCGGCGGGTACGACCAGCCGTACGGCGCCAGGCCGCGCAACGGCGCCGGCACCGCCTCGCTGGTGCTGGGCGTCATCGGCCTGCTGCTGTGCTGGGTCGTCGGCATCGGGCTGCTGCCGGGAGTCATCGGGCTCGTCCTCGGGATCGTCGGCCTGCGCCGCGCCCGGCGCGGGCAGGCCACCAACCGCGGCGTGGCGCTCGCCGGTGTGATCACCAGCGCGCTGGCCGTCGTGGTCAGCGCCGTCTTCCTGGCGCTGACCATCGCCGTCGGCTCCGCGTTGTGGAACAACGGTGGCGCCGACCTCACGCAGTGCCTGCGCGACGCGGGGAACGACGTCGCCGCCCAGCAGCAGTGCCAGCAGGAGTTCAACGAGAACCTCGGCGTGGACCAGGACGTCGCGCAGAGCTGAGCCGCCCGTCAGGCGGCGTCGGTGAGGGTCTTGAACTCCTCGTCGGTCAGCTGCACGTCGGCCGCCCCGAGGTTCTCCTCCAGGTGCGCCACCGAGGAGGTGCCGGGGATCGGCACGACCACGGGGGAGCGGCGCAGCAGCCACGCCAGCGCGAGCTGGCCGGTGGTGGTGCCCGGGTGGTTGCCGGCCACCGCGTCCAGCGGCCCGCCCGGGCGCGCCAGGGAGCCGGCGTCCACGGGCGCCCACGGGATGAACGCGATGCCCTGCTCGGTGCAGAAGTCCAGCAGCTCCTCGGCGCGGCGGTCGCCGAGGTTGTAGCGGTTCTGCACGGAGGCGACGGGCAGTCCCGCGGCCTGCGCGGCGCGCACCTCCTCCACGTCGACCTCGGACAGGCCGACCTGCTTGACGAGGCCCTCGTCGAGGAAGGACTTGATCTCGCCGAACTGCTCCTCGCGCGGGACCTTCGCGTCGATGCGGTGCAGCTGCCACAGGTCGACCTGCTCGACGCCCAGGCGCCGCATCGACATGAGCAGGCACTGGCGCAGGTACTCCGGGCGCCCCAGCGGCGGCCACACGTCCGGGCCGTGCCGGGTCAGCCCGCCCTTGGTGGCGATGACGACGTCGCCGTAGCCGGAGCCGTCGTGCAGGGCCTCGCGGATGAGGTCCTCGGAGACGTACGGGCCGTAGGAGTCAGCGGTGTCGATGAACGTCACGCCGAGCTCGACGGCGCGGCGCAGCACGCGCAGCGCCTCGTCGTGGTCCTTCGGCGGGCCCCAGATGCCGGGGCCGGTGATGCGCATCGCGCCGAAGCCGAGGCGGTGGACGCTCTTGCCGCCCAGGTCGATGGTGCCGCTGTCCGCGACGGTCACGGGTTTCCTCCTCGGGGGGTCGGTGGACGGCGCCCGCGGGCGCCGCGACGACGCTACGTCCGCTGCGCCACGGCCGCCACGGCACGGCGCGGGCCGGGGTTGCGGTGCCGCGCCGGGGCCCTGCGCCCGCCCGGCCGCCCGCCGCCGGGGCGCCACCAGTTGGCCGGCCCCAGCGCGGCCACCAGCGCCGGTGCCAGCACCCCGCGCACGACGGTGGCGTCGATGATGATGCCCAGCGCCAGCGCCGTGGCGAGGATCTTCACCTCCGTGGCCGGCACCCGCGAGAGCGAGATGAACGCCAGGAACAGGATGAGCGCGGCGGAGCTGACCAGGCGGCCGGTGCGCGCCACGCCGTCCACCGTGGCGGCGTCGGTGTCCCCGCTCTCGTCGTACTCCTCGCGGATGCGCGAGAGCAGGAAGACCTCGTAGTCCATCGAGAGCCCGAACAGGAACGCGAAGACCGCGATGGGCACCCACGTGGTGATCGAGCCGGAGGCGGTCTGGTCGAACAGCGCCTCGGTGAGGAACCCCTCCTGCCAGATGAGCACCGTCATCCCGTACGCGGCGGCGATGGAGACGACGTTGAGCAGCAGCGCCTTCAGCGGCAGCACCACCGAGCGCAGCGCCACCGCGAGCAGGGCGAAGGTGACGACGACGATGAGGCCGACGACCCACCAGGCGTTGCCGTAGACGGCGTCGAGGAAGTCGGCGTCCTGGGCGGGCACCCCGCCCACGCGCGCGCCGGTGGCCTCGGCCGCCGCGCGCACGGCGGCCACCGCGTCCGCGCCGGCGGAGGTGGTCGCGTCGCGCTCGGTCCACACCTCCACGATCGACGTCGTCCCGTCGCTCCACGCCGCCGGCGCGAGCGCCCCGGCCACGCCGTCCACGGCGCCGACGGCCGCCAGCACGGCGGCGGGGTCGTCGGTGAGCACCTCCACGGGCAGGGTCAGGCCCGCGCCGGGGGAGGCGCCGTCCAGCAGGCGCACCGCCTCGGCGGCCGGGCCGCCGGTGGAGGCCAGCGAGGCGTCGCTGGGCTGGCCCAGGCGCAGGCCCAGCACGGGGGAGGCCAGCGCCAGCAGCAGCGCGCTCGCCAGGACGGTGGAGACCCAGCGGTGGCGCACCACGAGCGTGCCCACGCGCCGCCAGGCGCGGCTGTCGGGGGCGGCGGCGCGCCGGTGCGGCCAGTCCAGGCGCCGCCCGGCGATCAGCAGCAGCGCCGGCAGCAGCGTCAGCGAGGTCAGCACGCTGACCAGCGGGATGAGCAGCCCCGTGAAGCCGACGCTGCGCAGGAACGGCACCGGCAGCACGATGAGCGCGGCCAGGCTGACGGCCACCGTGACGCCGGAGAAGAGCACCGAGCGCCCCGCGGTGGCCAGCGCCGCCTCCACGGCCGCGCGCGCGTCCAGGCCGTTGCCGAGCTCCTCGCGCCAGCGCGTGACGATGAGCAGGGCGTAGTCGATGGCCACGCCCAGGCCGATGAGCGAGAGCAGGAACTGCACGATGAAGGAGATGTCGGTCAGGCCCGTCAGGGCCCACACGACGGCGAAGGTCGTCAGGATCGAGGCGGCGGCCACCACCAGCGGCATCACCGCCAGCGCCGAGCCGAAGACCAGCAGCAGCACGACGAGGGCGCCCACCGCGCCGAAGAGGGTCTCGGCGAGCACGTCGGCGCCCCCGCCGCCCTCCTCCTGCCCGGCGGCCAGGGCGTCCTTGCCCGTCACCGCCACCGGCGGGCCCTGGGCGCTCGCCCGCGCCGCCACCCCCTGCAGGGCCGGCAGCGCGGCGGCGAACGGCGCCGGGCCGGGCACCGGCGGGTAGTGCACGAGCACCACGCCCAGCGTCCCGTCGTCGGAGAGCAGCTCGGGGCTCTCGGCGAAGGAGGTCGTGCGCGCCCCGGGCACCGCCGCGGTGACGGCCGCCACGAGCGGCTGCGCCGCGGCCGCCTGGACGGGGGCCGTGCCGTCGCCGACGACGAGCAGCAGCGGGGCGACGTCGCCGCCGGAGCCGAAGCGCTCGACGACCTCGCGGTTGGCCTCGTAGCCGGGCTGGCCGGGCAGGCCGAAGTCGTAGGTCAGGGCGTCGACGGCGCGCGGGGCGGCGAAGGCGCCGAACGCGGTCAGCAGGACCCAGGCGGCCAGGACCCACCAGCGGCGGGCGACGACGAGGCGGGCGAGACGGTGCACGTGGTGATCGTCGGGGGCGGCGGGCCGTCGCGCAGCCCGGGCGGGGCGATCCGGCGTGGTCCTGCCGCGCCGCGCCTCAGCGCGGCTCCGCCGGGGCCCGGCCCCCCACCCCGGCGTCCTCGCCGAGCCGGCGCTGCCACCACGTGACGTCGTGCCAGGCCCCGTGCTTGAACCCCACCCGCCGGTAGGTGCCCACCCGCTCGAAGCCCGTCGCCACGTGCAGGCCGGTGCTGGCCGGGTTCGGCTCGGTCACCCCCGCCAGGACCGCGTGGTACCCGCGCCGCTCCAGGCGCGCGAGCAGCTCGCCGTACAGCAGGCGCCCGGCGCCGGTGCGCCGGCGCCCGGTCTCGGCGTACACGCTCACCTCGCACGACCAGCGGTAGGCGGGCCGGGCCGCGAACGGCCCGGCGTACGCGTACGCCACCACCCGCGGCCCGTCCGCGCCGGCCTCCTCGGCCACCAGCCAGGCGTGCCGCTGCTGCGCCCGCGCGATGCGCCGGCCCACCTCGGCCGCGTCCGGGGGCTCCTCCTCGAAGGAGACGGCGGTGCCGCGCACGTACGGGGCGTACAGCGCCGCGCAGGCGCCGGCGTCGTCGGGCGTGGCGTCGCGGACGCTCAGCGGGGACACGCCCGCAGGTTAGGGGCGGGCGCGAGCTGCCAGGATCGGGGGGTGAGCACCCTCGACGACATCCGCGCCCTGCCCAAGGTGTCCCTGCACGACCACCTCGACGGCGGCCTGCGCCCGGCGACCATCGTGGAGATCGCCTCCGCCAACGGGCACGTGCTGCCCACCACCGACCCCGACGAGCTCGCGCAGTGGTTCCGCGAGTCCGCCGACTCCGGCTCCCTGGTCCGCTACCTCGAGACGTTCGAGCACACCGTCGCGGTCATGCAGGACGCCGAGTCGCTGGCCCGGGTGGCCACCGAGGCCGTCCTCGACCTCGCCGAGGACGGCGTGGTCTACGGCGAGCTGCGCTACGCGCCCGAGCAGCACCTGCGCGCCGGGCTGAGCCTGGACGAGGTCGTCGTCGCGGTGGAGGAGGGCATGCGCCGCGGCGAGCGGCTGGCCGCCGAGGCCGGGCGCCCGATCCGCGTGGGCACCCTGCTGACCGGCATGCGCCACGCCGACCGCTCCCTGGAGATCGCCGAGCTGACACTGCGGCACCGCGACGACCCCGACGGCCGCGTCGTCGGCTACGACATCGCCGGCGCCGAGGCGGGGTTCCCGCCCGCCCGCCACCGCGAGGCGTTCGACCTGCTGCACGCGGCGGGCTTCCCCGTCACCATCCACGCCGGCGAGGCCGCCGGGGTGGAGAGCATCGCCGAGGCGCTCTTCCCGTGCGGGGCGCAGCGCATCGGGCACGGCGTGCGCATCGTGGAGGACGTCGAGTTCGGCGGGGGCACCGACCGCCTCGGCCTGCCGAACGCCCGGCTGGGCCGGGTGGCGACCTGGGTGCGCGACCGCGGCGTCGTGCTGGAGCTGGCGCCGTCGAGCAACGTGCAGACCGGCGCGGCCACCAGCGTGGCCGAGCACCCCGTCACCGCGCTGAAGGACCTCGGCTTCTCCGTCTCGGTGAACACCGACAACCGGCTGGTCTCGGCCACCACCCTCTCGCGGGAGTTCGCGCTCCTGGTGGACGAGGCGGGCTGGACGCTGGAGGACGTCGAGCGCGCCACCATCACCGCGCTGTCGGCGTCGTTCCTGCCGTTCCCGGAGCGGCTCGCGCTGGCCGCCGAGGTGGTCCGCCCCGGTTTCGACGCCGCCGCCGGCTGAGGGGTCAGGGCCGCGGGCGGACCGCGCGCTGCTGCCGGGCGATCGCCTTCCAGCGGCCCGCGCGCTCCGCCCGCAACCGCGCGTCGGTGCGGGCGGCGAAGAACTCCCGCTCGCGCTCGAGCTTGCGGTAGCTCTCCAGGCGCCGGCGCCCGATCACCCCGGCGTCGATCGCGGCGAGCACCGCGCAGCCGGGTTCGCAGGCGTGGGTGCAGTCGCTGAAGCGGCAGTCCACCGCGAGGTCCTCCACGTCCGCGAACGCCCGCTCCACGCTGGGCGCGGGACCCTCCGCGCCCAGGCCGACGCTGCGCAGGCCGGGGGTGTCCACGAGCACCAGCCCGCCCGGCACCGCCAGCAGTTCGCGGTGCACGGTGGTGTGCCGGCCCTTGCCGTCGCCGGAGCGCACCGCCGCGGTGGCCAGGCGGTCCTCGCCCAGCAGCGCGTTGGCCAGGGTGGACTTGCCCGCCCCCGAGGGCCCGACGAGGGCGACGGTGCCGCGCAGCGCCGCGCGCAGGTCCTCCACGCCGGCGCCGCGCTCGGCGCTGACCGCGTGCACGCCCGCGCCCGGTGCGGCCGCCTCCACCTCGGCCAGCGCCTCGGCCAGCTCCGGCCCGCTCAGCAGGTCCGTCTTGGTGAGCACCACCACCGGCTGGGCGCCGGAGGCCCAGGCGAGCGCGAGGAACCGCTCGACGCGCCCGAGCGGGGCGCGGCGCGCGGGCGCGACGACCACGGCGACGGTGTCCACGTTGGCCGCCAGCACCTGCTCGTCCGAGCGCCCCGACACGTCGGCGCGCGTCACCGCGGTGCGCCGCGGCAGCACCGCGAGCAGCCGCGGCTCCCCGCCCGCCAGGCCGAGGACGACCCAGTCGCCGGTGGTGGGCTCGGGCAGCGCGCCGCGCGCGGCGGCCACGCGCTGCGGGCCCAGCGGGGTGCGCACGTCGAGCGCGCCGCGGTGGGCGCGGGTGACCCGG
Organism: Kineococcus gypseus; assembly: GCF_050871305.1. Lineage (NCBI taxonomy): Bacteria > Bacillati > Actinomycetota > Actinomycetes > Kineosporiales > Kineosporiaceae > Kineococcus > Kineococcus gypseus. The sequence continues at coordinate 24,607 of NZ_JBJLRD010000040.1, forward strand.
GCGGGCACCAGCGGCCCGGGGTGCTCGCGGTGGTGCCGCGCCAGCGCCAGCTCCCAGCCCTCGTCCCACCCGTAGGGGGCCAGGGGGTGCTGCGCGGCGCTCGTCTCCTGCGCGGGAACGGTCACGGCACGACGGTAGGAACCCGTCCCCGCGGCGGGCGACGGGTTTTCCCGCGGCCGCTACCGCGCTCGCGGCTCAGCCGGTGAGGGAGACCTCGTGGAACAGCGGCGCGAGCAGCCGCGCGTCGTCCGGTGCGGGCCCCTCCCGCGGAGGCAGCACGCGGGTGCCGGCGGCCGCGGCGGCGCGGCGCACCGCGGCGGTGAACGCTTCCCCGGCCCAGCGCGCGTCGAGCACCTCCACCCCGCCGGCCACCAGCGCCGCCGTGGCCGGCTCCTGCGGCAGCGCGGCGGCAGCCCCGTCGCCCAGCTCGGCGACCACGGCGTCGGCCAGCCGCTCCAGCGTCGCGCCGCCGGTGAGCACGCACGAGCCGCCCGCGGCCAGCACCGCCAGGGCCGTGCGCACGGTGGGCAGCAGCCGCCCCGCCCCGAGCACCCCCACCACGACCGGGGGCACCGAGCCGGGCAGGCGGGGCACCAGCAGGTCGAGCTTGTCGGCCCAGCCAGCCCAGCGCACCGCGGTGTCGATGCAGTGGTCCACCGCGGCCAGCGCCTCGGAGAGCCGGCAGCCCTCGGTGCGGCGCACCAGCTCCACCAGCTCCGCGCGGCGCGCCTCCAGGTCCACCGCCACCGACAGCAGCGCCCGCCCGCGCCGCAGCGGCGCGGTGGCGGCCACGGCGGCACCGCCCCCGGCGGCCGCGGTGAGCACCTTGCGCACCACGTCCTCGCCCACGGCGGGCTCCGCGGCGGGCTCCGCGGCGGGCTCCGCGGCGGGCTCCACCGCCTCACCCACGGCAGGCCCGCAGCAGCAGCCGCGCGTCCAGGCGCGCGTCCGGGCCGGCCGGGGCGTCCAGCCCCAGGCGCTCGCGGGTCGCGCCGGCGAGCCAGCCGCGACGCTCCGGGCCGGCGGGGCCCCACACCGTCACGGCGGTGGCGCCCTCCAGCAGCGTGCGCGGGTCCGTGCCGGCGCGCACGGTGCGCACGCCCAGCACCGGGCCGGGCGGCGGGGGCAGGGTGCGCCGGCCGGTGGCCACCACCGCCGGCGGCGCCCACCACCCGCCGCGCGGCAGGCCCAGCGGCAGCACCGCCCCGCCTGCGACCGCGGCCGCCGCGCGCGCCACCTCCGGGCGCGGGCACGGGCCCACGCGCACGGAGCGCTCCAGCGGGTCGCCCACCCGCAGCGCCGCGGCGCCGGCGTCCAGGCGCGCCACCAGCTCCTCGGCCAGCGGCTCGACGACCAGCGCGCGCGAGCCGCCCGGGCGCGCCTGCGCGCCGTCGGCCAGCCCTGCCAGCAGCGCCGGCACGACCTGCGCGAGGTCCGCCCCCTCGAGCACGACGTCCACGGCGGTGGTGCCGGGGTCGGCCACCAGGGGCGTGCCGCGGTCGGCGAGGTCCAGGGCCAGCTCGCGCAGCCGGCGCGCGTCGCCGTCGGCGCGCACGGCCAGCAGCCCCTCGCCCTCCCACAGCACCGCGTCGGCCACCGGGTCGCCGCCGGGCGCGCTGGCCACCAGACCGGGGGGCAGCCCCGCGTCGGCGCAGGCGCGCACGACGCGCTCGGCCACGGGCGCGGCCTGCGCGTCCGGGCGCAGCAGCACCCCGGCCCCGGCGGCCAGGGCGGCGGCGACGGCGGTGACCACCGCCGCCGGCGCGCTGCGCCAGCTCGTCAGCACCGCCACCGCCCCGCCCGTGCTCGCGCCGGCGCCCAGCACGTCGAGCTTGTCCGCCCACCCGGCGGTGGAGAACGCCGCGTCCAGCAGCCGCGGGCCGTCCACGGCCAGGCCGGCGGCCACGGGCCGGCCGGTGCTCAGCGCGCAGGTGACGGCCAGGGGGTGGGCGTGCTCGGCGAGGACGTCGGCCAGGGTGAACAGGTGCCGGGCGCGGTCCTCGCCGCTGAGCCAGGCCCACTCGGCGCGGCTCGTGGCCACCGCGCGGGCCAGGACGGCGCTGAGCACCTCGTGGCCGGTGTCGGCCACGTCCAGCAGGTGCTCGCCGGTGGCGGGCTGCGCCACGGGGGTGCGCGGGGAGGCGTCGTCGCCACCGGTGGCCGTCAGCTCGGCGGGCAGGCCGGCGGCCGCGGCGTCCTCGCGCGGGGGTCCCTGCCCGCGACCCGGCCGCGCCCGGAGGTGGCGGGGCGCCGCCTCCGCTGCTTCGGGTAGTGGCGAGGTCACGATCAGTGAGTCTACTGAGGCGGGGGCCGGTTCCCGGGGTGATCGCGCGACCCGGTCGGGGGGCTGGCAGGGTGAGCGCGTGCACTCCCACGGCCCCGCCGCCCCGCCCCCGCCCGTCTGGGAGAGCGTCCCGGCCTCGGCCGGCGACGAGCGCGAGGTGGCCTGGTACGCCGGCGACCACCACATCCACACCACGTTCTCGCGCGACGCGATGTACACCGTGGACGACCAGGTGCGCCGTGCGCGCGCGTGCGGGCTGGACTGGATGGTCATCACCGACCACGGCGGCCCCGACCACGCCAAGCAGTCCGTGGCCGCGCAGACCCCGCTCATCGCGCAGGCGCGCCGCGACCACCCGGTGCTGGTGTTCCAAGGCATGGAGTGGAACATCCCCGGCGCCGAGCACGCCACGTTCATCGCCCCCGAGCACGAGGGCACCCCCGGCCTGCTGGAGCGCTTCGAGCGGCTGTTCGACGGCGACGTCGTCGCCGCCGCCTCCAACCCCGCCGGCCCGCGCCTGATCGAGCACTCCGTGCAGGGCGGGCCCGAGGCCGAGCGCCTCGGCCTGGAGGCGCTGGCCTGGCTGGTGGAGGAGCTGCGCACCGGCGCCGTCGGCGAGGCGCTCGTGCTCTCGAACCACCCGATGCGCACCGGGCGCGTCTCGCCGTCGAAGGTGCGCGGCTGGCGCGACGCCGCCCCCGGGGTGTTCGTCGGCTGGGAGGGCGCCCCGGGCCACCAGGCCGCCGCGCTGCCCGCGCCGCTGGGGCGCGGGCGCGGGCGCGGGCAGTACGACGAGGTGCCCGGCCCGTGGTCGTTCCCCGGCTACGACCTCGAGCAGTACCGCACCTGGGGCGGTTTCGACGCCGCCACCGCGCGCGTGGGCGGGTTGTGGGACTCGCTGCTGGCCGAGGGCCTGCCGTGGTGGATCACCGCGAACTCCGACAACCACTTCGACCACGGCGACACGCTGGCCGTGGGGGAGGCCTCGCGCGAGCACTACGTGCGCCACGGGCACCGCGGCACCCCCGTGGACACCGGTGTCGCGCAGCACGGATACGTCGACTTCGCCCCGGGGTTCTACTCGCGCACCTGCGTCGGCGCCGAGCGGCGCGACTACCGCTCCGTCATGGCCGCGCTGCGCGCCGGGCGGGTCTTCGTCGTGCACGGCGGGCTCGTGCGGGCCGTCGAGGCGCGCGTGCGCCCGGGGGGCGAGGGGCCGGGCGTGACGTTCGGCGCGCGCACCGCCGTGCGCCGCGGCGGGGACGTGGAGGTGGAACTGCTCGTCGACCCGGCGGTGGAGCCCAACGGCAGCGGCGAGGTGCCGCGCTCGGCGCGCTGGGACGTCGTCGTCGGCACCGTCACCGGCCGCGTCGCCGACACTGAGCGGGACCTGTGGCAGGCGCCCGGCACGCGCGTGGTGGAGAGCTTCGAGGTGCCGGCCGGCGCCCGCACCCGCCAGCGCTTCAGCGTGACGCTGCGCGGGGTGCAGGACCCGTTCTACGTGCGCTTCCGCGGCGGCGACGGCCGGCACGCCGACGCCGACGGGCACCCGCTCGTCGACCGCGTCGGCGACTCCGACCCGTGGGACGACCTGTGGTGCTACACGAACCCGGTGTTCGTCGACGTGGGGTGAGGCGGCGCGGGACGGGGGGACGGACCGGGGGCCCGTCGCGCGGTGCGCGGCGGGCCCCCGGTCCGTCGGCGGGCGGGCGCGCTCAGAGGGCCAGCTCAGAGGGCCGGCTCGGAGGGCCGGCTCAGCGGCGCCGGCCCGGCCGGGGCGTCCCAGTCCACGTGGTGCCGGCGCATCCAGGCGTGCGGGTCCCCGGCGCCGCGCAGCACGAGCGGCAGCACCAGGTCCCTCATGAACCGCCCCACCGCGCCGGGCGACTTCGCCGAGCTGGTGCGCCAGCCGGTGGCCACGACCTTCTCCGCCCGCGCGCGGCGGGCGCGCTCGAACACCTCGAACGCCTGCGGCACCGGCAGGTCGCGCAGGCAGCGCGCGAGCACCACGGCCGCCTCGATCGCCTGCGAGGCGCCCTGCCCGGCGGCGGGGGAGGTGGCGTGCGCGGCGTCGCCGAGCAGGACCGTGCGCTCGTCGTGCCAGACCGGCACGTGCGGCAGGTCGTACGTGGTCCACGCCCGCAGCTCGCCGGGCGTGGCGTCGACGAGGTCGACGATCGCGGAGCGGTCCACGCCGTAGAACCCGTGCAGCTGCTCGCGCCACTGCGCGTCGGTGGTGGCCTCGATCCGCCCGGGCTCCGGCTCGGACGTCAGCGGCGGGTTCGCGAACCACCACGTCGGCCCGCCCGGGGTGGCCAGGTACCCGGCGAAGGCCTTCCGGCCGAACACCATCGTCATCCGTCCCGGCTCGGCGCCGGCGGGCACGTGCTCGGAGTACCCGGCGAGGTTGAGCACCGGCACGAACCGCGGCTGCGGGGCGGCGGGGTCCAGCAGCCGGCGCACCGTCGAGCGCACCCCGTCGGCGCCGACGAGCACGTCCGCGGTCACCGCGGTGCCGTCGTCGAACTCGGCCACCACCCCCTCGGGGGTGCGGCGCGCGCCCACCAGCCGCGAGCCGTAGCGCACGTCGACGCCCCGGCGGTGCGCCTCCTCGTGCAGCAGCCGGTACAGCTCCGCGCGCTTGAGCGAGACGCCCGCCGGGGCCGCCGGGTCGTCGACGCCCGTGCTCGTGGAACCCAGCACCCGCCCGGCGCCGTTGCGGAACTCGATGCGCGGGGTGGGCACCCCGGCCGCGAGCACCGGGCCGTCCGCGCCGATCGCGCGCAGCGCGTCCAGGCCGTTCGTCTGCACGCCGAGCCACGCGCCGACGTCGCCGGCCGGTGCCGGGTACGCCTCGTGCACCGTCGCGGCGATCCCCGCGCGCTGCAGCGCCATCCCCAGCACGGGACCGGCGATGCCGCCCCCGACCACGACCGCGCTGGCGGCGCGCACGCCGCTGCCCGAACCGTCCATGGTTCCCCCCACTCCCCGCTCGCCCCGCGTCCTCGCGGTCAGCCCTCGGCCCGGCCGTCGCGGCCGGGCGCCCCGTCGCCGCGCAGGTGCGCGGCGAAGAAGTCCTCGATGCGCCGCCACGCGTCGGCGGCCGCCTCCGGGTCCGGGCCGACGTGCAGCACCCGGCGCAGCAGCGGTCGCAGCGGGCGCGGGCCCACCATCGCGTCGTTGAGGAAGCTGTGCCCGGCACCGGGGTACTCGCGCACGTCGTGCTCGACGCCCAGGCGCTGCAGGACCTCCTCCAGGCGGGCGGCGCTGCCGCGCAGCGCCGGGTCGGCGCCGCCGTAGCTGGCGACCACCGGGCACGCCCCGGCCAGCGCCCGCTCGGGGTCCTCCGGCAGGCGCGCGTAGTTCGCCGACGCGACGTCGAAACCGCGCGAGGCGGTGAGCAGGGCGAAACCGCCGCCCATGCAGAACCCGAGCACGCCGGTGCGCCCCGTGGAACCCGGCGCGGCCGCCAGCCAGGCGCGCGCGGCCTCCACGTCCACGAACGGGCGCCCGTGCCCGGCGGCCACCGCCCGCATCGTGGAGACCAGGCAGCGGCGCGCCCCGCCGGCGGTGAACAGGTCCGGCATGAGGGTCAGGTAGCCGGCGGAGGCCATCCGGGCCACCTGCCGGCGCATGACGTCGTCGACGCCGAAGGCCTCGTGCACGACCACCACGCCGGGCCAGGGCCCCTCGCCGGCGGGGGTGCCCAGCAGCGCGCGCAGGCCGGGGGTGCCGCCCGGTCCCGGGTCGAGCACCACCTCGCTCAGGGCGGGCGCCGCGCCGGGCGCCGCGGCGGCGGTGGACCCTCCGACCGGCTCACCGGGACCGTGCACGGGGACCTCCTCGACGTGGCTGCGGGCCGAGGGTCGCAGCGGCGCCGCACCCGGGCAACGGTGCCCGGCGCGCACGGCACAGGACCGCCGCGTGCGCGCAGGTCCCTGCCAGGCGCGCCGCGAACGCGTGCGGCGCCGCTCAGCCGATGCCGGTGGCGGCGCGCACGTCGCGGCGCACCGCCTCCAGCCGCGCCGCCGCGCCGCACCGGGCGTCGGCCAGGGCCTCGTCGCCACCGCCGTCCGGCACGTCCACGACGACCTCGCAGTAGCACTTCAGCTTCGGCTCGGTGCCCGAGGGGCGCACCACCACGCGCGCGCCGTCGGCGGTGCGCCAGCGCAGCCCGTCGGTGGGCGGCAGCCCGTCCACGCCCCCGCGCAGGTCCTCCACGCTCGTCACCGCCGCGCCGCCCAGCGCGGCGGGCGGCCGCTCGCGCAGCCGCGCCATCGCCGCGCCGATGAGGGAGAGGTCGTCCACGCGGATCGAGACGGGGCCGGTGACGTGCACGCCGTCGCGGCGAGCGACGTCGTCGAGGACGTCGAGGAGCGTGCGCCCCGCGGCCAGCAGCCGGCGCGCCAGCCGGGCGGTGAGCAGCGAGGCGGACACCCCGTCCTTGTCGCGCACCACCGCCGGGGCGACGCAGTAGCCGATCGCCTCCTCGTAGCCGAAGGAGATGCCCGGCACGCGTGCGATCCACTTGAAGCCCGTCAGGGCGGGGGAGAAGCGCGCCCCGTGCGCGGCGGCGATGCGCGCCAGGCCCTGGGAGCTGACCACCGAGCACGCCAGCACCGCGCCCGGCGCGGCCAGGTGCTCGCCGAGCACCCAGCCCAGCTCGTCGCCGGACAGCTGCCGCCAGGAGGCGCGGTCCCCGCGCGCGCCGGCCGGCACGGCGGCGCAGGCGCGGTCGGCGTCGGGGTCCACGGCCAGCACCAGGTCGGCCTCCACGCGCGCGGCCAGGTCCAGCGCCAGGTCCAGCGCGCCGGGCTCCTCGGGGTTGGGGAAGGCCACCGTGGGGAACGCCGGGTCCGGCTCGGCCTGCTCGGGCACGGCGTGCACGTCGGTGAACCCGGCGCGGCGCAGCGCCTCGGCGAGCACGGGACCGCCGACGCCGTGCATCGCGGTGGTGACCACGCGCAGCTCGCGCGGGGGCGCCTGCTCATGCGCCGCCGCCTGCTCCCGCGGCAGTTCCGTGGCGGCCAGCACGGCGTCGAGGTAGGCGGCGAGGACGTCCTCGCCGAGCACCCGCCAGCCCTGCTGCGCGCGCGGCAGGTCCGCCAGCGGGCCGACCGCCGCGATGGCCGCGGCGATCTCGCCGTCCACCGGTGGCACGATCTGCACGCCGCGGCCCTCCTCGCCGCCGGCGCGCCCGCCCAGGTAGACCTTGTAGCCGTTGTCCCGCGCCGGGTTGTGGCTGGCGGTGACCATGACGCCGGCGTCGGCGCCCAGGTGGCGCACCGCGAAGGCCAGCACCGGCGTGGGCAGCGGCCGCGGCAGCAGCAGCACCTCGCAGCCGGCGGCGGTGAGCACCGCGGCGGAGTCGTCGGCGAACGCGCGCGAGCCGTTGCGCGCGTCCAGGCCGACGACCACCCGGGGCCGCTCGAAGCGCGCGGTGAGCCAGGCGCCCAGCCCGGCCGCGGCGCGCTGCACCACGGCGCGGTTCATCCGGTGCTCACCGGCGCCGATGGCGCCGCGCAGGCCGGCGGTGCCGAACTCCAGGGCGCCGGAGAAGCGGTCCGCGAGGTCCGCGGCCGCCGCCGCGTCGCCGCGCCCGGCCGCGGCCAGCAGCGCCCGCAGCTCCTCGCGGTCGCCCTCGTCGGGGTCGTCGGCCACCCAGGCCAGGGCGCGCGCCCGCAGCTCGTCGGGCAGGTCGGTCGCGGCGTCGGTCGTGCTCACGGCGACGACCCTACGACCCGGCCGGCGCGCCCCCCGCCCTCCCGGCCGGGCGCGCGGGGCGGGGAACGAGCGGCCGGGGAACGAGCGGCCGGGGAACAACGCGGACGGGTGCCGGGTTCGCCGCGGGTGTGAAGGCGATCGTCTACAGCGAGACCGGTGGCACCGACGTCCTGCGCCTGGTGGAGCGCGAGCCCGCCGAGCCCGGCCCGGGCGAGGTGCGCGTGCGCGTGGCCGTCTCGGGGGTGAACCCCACGGACTGGAAGTCGCGCCGGGGCGCCACCGCGGCCGCCCCCACCGGCGAGGTGGTGCCGAACCAGGACGGCGCGGGCACCGTCGAGGGCCTGGCCGTGGGCGACCGGGTGTGGGTCTACATGGCCGCGCAGGGCCGGCCCACCGGCACCGCCCAGGAGTCCACCGTCCTGCCCGCCGAGCGGGTGCTGCCGCTGCCGGACGGGGTGGGCTTCGACGTCGGCGCCAGCCTGGGCGTGCCGGCGATCACCGCGCACCGGGCGCTGACCGTCGCCGAGGACGGCCCGCGCCGCCTGGCCCCGGGCGCCCTGGCCGGGCGCACCGTGCTCGTCGCCGGCGGCGCCGGCGCCGTCGGGCACGCCGCGCTCCAGTTGGCGCGCTGGGCGGGTGCCACCACGATCGCCACGGTCAGCGGCCCGGCCAAGGCCGAGCTCGCCCGCGCCGCCGGTGCCCACCACGTCGTGAACTACCGCGAGGCCGACGCCGCCGAGCAGGTGCGCCGCCTCGCGCCGGACGGGGTGGACCAGGTCGTCGAGCTGGCGCTGGGCGCGAACCTGGAGCTGGACCTGTCGGTGGTGCGACCGCGCGCGAGCATCGCCGTGTACGCCAACGACGGCGGTGTGCCGGTGCAGCTGGACGTGCGCCGCACGATGGTGCTCAACACCCGCTTCCAGTCGATCCTCATGTACACGATGGGGCAGGAGAACCTCGACGCCGCCGCGCAGGACGTCACCGCGGCCCTGCGCGACGGGGTGCTGCCGGTGGGCGAGGAGCACGGCCTGCCGCTGACGCGCTTCCCGCTGGAGCGCACCGCCGACGCGCACGACGCCGTCGAGGCCGGCGCGGTCGGCAAGGTGCTGATCGACGTGGCGGGCGGCGACGGCGCCACGGGCGCGTGAGCACCGCCCCGGCCTTCGACGACCTGCTGCGCCGCGCCCTGGCCCTGCCCGGGGATCGGGTGCTGCTGGGGCTGGCCGGCCCGCCCGGGGCGGGCAAGACGACGCTGGCGCGCGCCCTCGTGGCCGCCGCGCGCCACGCCGCCGGTGACGAGCGCGCGGCCCAGCACGTGCCGATGGACGGCTTCCACCTGGCCGACGTCGAGCTGGACCGGCTGGGGCGCCGCGGGCGCAAGGGCGCCCCGGACACCTTCGACGCCGCCGGCTACGCCGACCTGCTGCGCCGCCTGCGCGAGCGGCGCCCCGGTGAGGTCGTCTACGCCCCCGCCTTCGACCGGGAGGTCGAGCAGCCCGTGGCCGGCAGCGTGCCGGTGCACCCCGCCACGCGCCTGGTCGTCAGCGAGGGCAACTACCTGCTGCTGGACGAGGGCGCGTGGCCGCGGGCGCGCGCGCTGTTCGACGAGGTGTGGTTCGTCGGGCACGGCGGCGCCGGGCGCGTCGAGCGCCTCGTGCGCCGGCACGTCGAGTTCGGCAAGGACCCGGCGACGGCCGCGGCGTGGGTCGCCGCCGTCGACGAGCCCAACGCCGCGCTGGTGCGCGCGAGCGCGCACCGCGCCGACCTGCTCGTGCCGGGGGACCTGGAGCTGCCGGAGCTCCTCGAGCGCTAGGCGCGCCCGGGGAGTTCGGGCGGGAGGTCCCGGGGTTTCAGGCCGCGGCCAGGTCGCGTTCACCGCCGGGTCACACGTGATCGCCAAGGTCCCCGGCGGCCCCGCGACCCCGCGCGGCCTACCGCCCCTCCACCCCCAGGGACACCGCTGTGCACCCAGACCGTCACCTCCAGAGCCCCGACGACGTCGAGGGCCCCGGAACCCGCACCCCGCCGCACACCGACCGGCGCACGCTCCTGCGCGGCGCCGGGCTGGTGAGCGCGGGCCTCGTCGGCGGACTGCCGGCGGTGCGGGCCACCGCCGCGAGCGCCGCCCCGGCCCGTCGCGAGCCGGCGGGCGGGTACGTGTGGCTCGCCGGCGACCACCACGTCCACACCCGCTACAGCAACGACGCGATGTTCCGCGTGGACGACCAGGCCACGCGCGCGGCGACGTACGGTCTGGACTGGATCGCCATCACCGACCACGGCAACGTCCCGTTCGCCACGCACAGCATCGAGCCGCTGCACGCCGAGATCGACGCCGTGCGCCGCAAGTTCGGCGACGACCTGCTGGTGTTCCTCGGCCTGGAGTGGAACATCCCCGGCGCGGAGCACACCTCGCTGCTGCTGGCGCCCGGCCCGCGCGAGGCCGAGGTGCTGCAGGAGTTCGTGGACCGCTACGACGCGCTGGTCGTCGGCGCCCGCGACGGCACGCCGCAGAACGAGGCGCTGGCCCGCGAGGCGCTGACCTGGCTGGCGGGCGCCGTGCGCGGGCGCCGCGTCGCCGACGCGCTCGTGCTCCCCAACCACCCCGCTCGCAAGGGGATCGACTCGCCCGCCGAGCTGCGCGGCTGGCAGGACGCCGCGCCGGACCTCGTCATCGGGTTCGAGGGCGCTCCGGGGCACCAGGCCGCGGGGCTGCCCGAGCCGGGCATGGCCCGCGGTCGCGGGCTCTACGACAGCTCCCCGGGGACGTACTCCTTCCCCGGCTACCCCGCCGAGAGCTACCGGACGTGGGGCGGTTTCGACTGGATGACCGCCACGGTCGGCGGGGTGTGGGACAGCCTGCTCGCCGAGGGCCGCAGGTGGTGGATCACGACGACCTCCGACGGGCACCAGGGGTGCGGGGACTGGGTGAAGAACCCCGTCGACCCGCTCGACGAGAGCGGCTACGCCGACACCCCCTACGACGCCGCCGGCAACACCTTCAACACCACCGGCGTCTACCCCCCGCCGGTCGACGCGGGCCGGCCCGTCACCGAGTACAGCTCGTTCCCGCCCGGCGTCTACAACAAGACCTGGGTCGGCGCCAGGAGCAGGGACCCCCTGGACGTCATGGAGGCCATGCGCGCCGGGCGGATGTGGGTGTGCTTCGGCGACCTCGTCTCCGGCCTCGACGTGCGCGTGCAGCCGCTGCGGCAGGGCCGGCGGGCCGCCTCGATGGGCGGCACCCTGGAGGTGCGCGCCGGCGAGGAGGTGGAGGTCGTCGTCAGCGTCGAGCTGACCGACGGCGTGAACCACGCCGGCCTGGTCCCCGAGCTGGCTCGGGTGGACCTCGTCGTCGGTGCCGTCACCGGGCCCGCGGCGGACCGCCAGGCCGTGCGGGCACCGGGCACCCGGGTCGTCACGTCCTGGGACACCACCGGGCGCAGCGGCACCGTCGAGCTGCGCCACACGGTGCGCGCCGACGGCCCGCTGTACGTGCGCGTGCGCGGCACCGACGGCAAGCGCGGTCAGGTGGGTTTCCACGGCGCCGACGTCGACCCCCACGGCCCCGCGATCGACGTGCCCGGCCAGGTGAACCCCTGGGAGGACCTGTGGTTCTACAGCAACCCCGTCTTCGTGAGCACGACCGGGCGGTGAGCACGACCGGGGGCTGACCGTGCCCGGCACCCGGCCGTCCTCCCGCACCGGTGGGAGGATGGCCGGGTGCAGCGCACCCCCGTCGTGGTCCTCGCCGGCTTCCTCGGCGCGGGCAAGACCACCGTGCTCAACCACCTGCTGCGCTCGGCCGCCGAGGTGCGCCTGGGGGTGGTCGTCAACGACTTCGGCGCGGTGGGCGTCGACGCGCTGATGGTCGCGGGGGTGGCCGACGACACCGTCTCGCTGGAGAACGGCTGCCTGTGCTGCAGCACCGAGGACGGCAGCGTCGAGGAGCTGCTGACGCGCCTGCTGGCACCGCGCGGCGGGCAGGCGCTCGACGCGGTCCTCGTGGAGGCCAGCGGGGTCGCCGACCCGGCCGCGATGGTGCGCCGCGTCCTGCTCAGCGACGTGCCGGGCGTCGAGTACGGCGGCCTCGTCGTGACCGTCGACGCGGTGGAGTTCGAGAGCACCCGGCTGCGCCACCCCGTGCTCGACGACCACGTGGCCATGGCCGACGTGGTGGTGCTGACGAAGACGGACCTGGTGGGCGGGCAGGACCTCGCCCGCGTGGCCGCGCGCTGCCGGGAGCTGAACCCGTGGGCCCCGGTGGTGCCCTCCGCGCGCGGGCGCGTCGACGCCCGGCTGCTCTTCGACGAGCGCCCCGCCGCCCAGCGCCAGCTCGCGCTGGGCGAGGTGCTGGACGGGCCCCCGGACGGGCCGGGCGAGCACGACGGGCACCACGACCACCTGCACGCCCTGTACGAGGCGGTGGAGTTCCGCTGCGACGAGCCGCTGGACCCGCGCGCGTTCGTGCGGTTCCTCCAGCAGCGCCCCTCCGGGGTCTTCCGCGTCAAGGGCTTCGTGCGCTTCGCCGCCCCCTCGCACCCGCAGCGCTTCGTGCTGCACACCGTCGGCGCGGCGGTGCGCTTCGAGCGCACCGCCTGGCCGCGCGGCGCGCCCCGCCGCACCGAGCTGGTCCTCATCGGCGCCGGGGTCGACGAGGAGCACCTGCTGGCCGGGTTGCGCGCCTGCGTGGCCGCGGGCCCGGTGGAGGACGAGGAGATGGCGATGATGGGCGTCCTGCGCGACACCGAGGGCGTGGACACCGGGGGCGCCGACACCGGGGACTGACCGGCACCCGTCCCGCGGCCGGCCCCGCCGGCGGGTCCTCAGCAGGCGAGGTCGCGTCGCCGGTACCGCGCGGCGCCCGCGGCCGCCAGCACCACGGCCAGGGCCGTCATCACCAGCGCCGCCGTCGCGTCGGCGGGCTCGAGCGGCACGAGCGCCAGGTGGCTGAACGGCGACAGCTCCCGCACCCAGCCCGGCGCCCCGGTGCTGTCGGCGACCGCCTGCAGCAGGAAGCCCGCCACCGCGGGCAGCGAGCCCACCAGCGCGACCGCCGAGGGGGACCAGCCGACGGCCAGGACCGCCGCGCCCAGGCACAGCAGCGCCACCGGCACCACGTTCCACGCCCCCCGCAGCGCCTCGCCCGGCGCGAGACCGCCCCCGGCGGCGGCGACACCGGCCCACGTGGCGAGCCCGGCGACCGTCACGAGCACCAGCACCCCGCCGCAGGCGGCGGCCGCCTCGGCGCCCAGCAGGCGCAGGCGCCCCACCGGGCCGGCGGCCAGCAGCACCAGGCGCCGGTCGGTCTCCGCGCGCACGAGGTCGGCGACGCGCACGGCGGCGCAGGCGCCGGCCGGCAGGGCCAGCAGCGCCAGGAGGGTGGCGGTGAAACCCCGCACGCTGCCCAGGTCGCCGAAACCCGCCCGCCCGGCCAGTTCCGACACGGCGCGCTGGTCCGCCAGGAAGTCCGTCACGGCGGGGGCGGTGGCGCCGATGAGCAGGAAGTACGCGCCCGTGCCCGCGCACCAGCCGGCCAGCGGGCGCAGCGCGCGGCGGGCGGCGAACCCGGCGACACCGCCCAGCAGCGCCGTGCGGGCCCGGCGGTGCGCCGGGCGGGCGAGCAGCCCCTCGCCCACGTCGCGGCGGCCCGCGAGCACCAGCGCCAGCGCCGCAAGCGCCGCCGCCGCGGTCAGCAGCACCAGCAGCGGCGCGAGCCGGTCGCGCCCGTACGGGCTGCTCGCGCCGAGCAGGCCGAACGGCGAACCCCACCGCAGCCACGACAGCCCCGGCACGCCCTCGGCCACCGCGCGGGTCAGCAGCCCGGCGCCCAGCACCGCGACCGCGGTGCCGGACGCGGTGGAGCGGGTGTCGAACACCTGCGCGGTCAGCGCGGCGAGCGCCGCCGAGAACAGCCCCGCGGCGGCCAGGCCCGCGCCGTGCACGAGCGCCCCGCGCCCCCCGGCGCCGGTGAGCGCCAGCGCGAGCGCCACGGCGGCGCCGGCCGCCACCGCCGTCACCGCCACGGCGAGCAGGCAGCGGCCCACCGCGGCGCGCAGCGTCAGCCGCCCGGACAGCAGCAGGTTCCAGCGGCCGGACTCCTCCTCGCCGCGGGTGGTGCGGGTGGTGGCCAGCACCGACCACGCGCCGAGCAGCACCGCCAGGACGGTGCCGGTGCGCCACACCGCGAAACCCCCGGCGAGCTCCAGCGCGACCGGCGCGCCGAACAGGGTGCGCACGGCCGGGTCGTCGGCGATGGCGCGCAGCGCCGCGGCCGCGGCGGGGTCGGCGACCACGCCGGCGTGGCTCGCCGCGACCAGGCCCGACAGCGCCGCCGCCAGCAGCACGACCACCGCGCCGCCGCGCCGCACGTGGCGCAGCGCCAGCCGCAGCACCGCGGCGCCCGGCGCCCCCGCCGCGCCCGCGGTGCCGCCCGTGCCGGCGGTCCCGGCCGCACCCCGGCGCCGGGCGGTCGCCGTGCCGCTCACCGCGCGCCCCCGTCCCCGTAGTGCTCCAGGAAGACCTCCTCCAGGCCGGGTTCGCGCACGCTCAGCGCGCTGACCCCCGCCCCGGCGAGGACCTGCAGCACCGGGCCCGGGGGACCGGTGAGGGAGAACCGCACCCGGCCCTCGCCGGCCGGTTCCACCGCCGCCACGCCGGGCACCGCCGACAGCGGCGGCGGCGCACCGGTGAACGTCACCGTGACCTCGCTGCGGTGCAGGCCGCGCAGCTCGTGCACGGGGGCGACCTGCACGAGCCGGCCGGCTCGCAGGATGCCGACGCGGTCGCACACGGCCTCCACCTCGGCGAGCTGGTGCGAGCACAGGAACACCGTGCGCCCGCGCGCCCGCGCCCCGCCGACGGCGCGGCGGAACTCCCGCTCCACGAGGGGGTCCAGGCCGCTGGTGGGCTCGTCGAGCACGAGCAGGGGCGCGCGCGAGGAGAACGCGGCCACCAGGGCCACCTTCTGCCGGTTGCCCGTGGAGTACGTGCGGGCGGGCCTGGAGGTGTCCAGGGAGAACCGCTCGACGAGCTCGTCGCGCAGGCCGGTGTCGGTGCCGGCGCCCGTGGCGGCGAGCAGGTGCAGGACCTCCGCGCCGGTCAGCCTCGGCCACAGCGCCACGTCGGCCGGGACGTGCGCGAGCAGCCGGTGCGCGCGCGCCACGTCGGCCGCGTCGACGCCGAACACCTCCGCGCGCCCGGACGTGGGCCGCGCCAGGCCGAGCAGCAGGCGGATCGTGGTGGACTTGCCGGCGCCGTTCGGGCCGAGGAAGCCGAACACCTGCCCGGGCGGGACCTCGAGGTCGAGCGCGTCTAGGGCGCTCGTGCGCCCGTAGCGCTTGGTGAGCCGGACGGTGCGCACGGCTGGGACGTCCACCGGTGCCTCCCGCGATCGAGGTGGGAGCCACCGCCGACCGGGCTCCCCGGCACTGCGCCGGTCAGGCTACGCCCGCCGCGGGGCGCGCGACAGGGACCCGCGGCGGGTGCGGCGGGCGCCGCGCGCGGGGCTCACCAGTCGGTGAAGTCGAACTCCTGGAAGTCGCGCACCTCGGTGGCCCAGCGCTGCGCCACGAAGGCGACGTGGTCGGGGTGCTCGTCGTAGGCGCGGTAGGCGGCCTCGTCGGCGAAGCGCATGGCGAAGCGGAAGCGGAACGCGCTCTTCGGGCTCACCTGGCGGCTGACGGTGAACCCCTGCACGCCGGGCACGGCCGAGAGGACCTCGCGGGCCCCGGTGAGGAACGCCCGCTCGGCGTCCGAGCCCTCGGGGTGCACCAGGGTGAAGCAGACGGTGTGCTCGATCACGTGGTCCCCGTCCTCCGGGGGCGCCGGGTCGCGCCCGGGCAGATCGTGCCAGCCACCCCGGCGCCCGGTGCGGGCGGGGCCGTCGTCCGAGGGTCGCGAGCAGCTCGGTGCGGGTGCGCGCGGTCAGCCCGGCGGCGGTTCCGCGCCGCCGCGGCGGGGTAGGTGCACGCCGAGCGGTGTTCCGCGCCGCCGGCCGGTGGGGCCGCCGGCCACCGTCGAGGGAGGGGGCCCGGTGCCGATCGAGCAGGCGTCGCTGCTGCAGGAGCTGCTGTCCGCCTACGCGCCGTGCGGGCGCGAGGAGGCGGTGCGCGCGGTGTGCGAGCGGGAGCTGGCGCCGCTGGTGGACGAGACGTGGACCGACCCGGCGGGCAACCTCGTCGGCCTGGTGCGCGGCGCGGGGGCGGGCTCCGGCGGCGAGCCCGGCGGGCGGGCCGGCGGTGCGGCGCCGGTGGTGCGGGTGATGGCGCACATGGACGAGCTGTCGATGATCGTCAAGCGGGTCGAGGACGACGGCACCCTGCGCGTGGAGCAGCTGGGCGTGATGTACCCGGGGAACTTCGGCCTGGGGCCGGTGGCGGTGCTCGGCGACGAGCGGGAGCTGACCGGCATCCTGACCCTGGGCTCGGAGCACACCACCGCCGAGACCACCCGCGTGTGGGAGACGAAACCCGACCAGGGCGACAAGGCCATGGACTGGTCGCACGTGCACGTCTTCACCGGGCTGTCCGCGCAGGAGCTGGCCGCGGCCGGGGTGCACCCGGGCACGCGCGTGTGCGTGCACCGCTCCAAGCGCACCCTGGTCGAGCTCGGTGAGCACGTCGGCAGCTGGTTCATGGACGACCGCGCCCTGATCACCGTCGCGCTCACCGCGGCGCGGCTGCTGCGCGAGGGCGGGCGGCGCCCCGCCGCCGACGTCTACTTCGTGTTCACCACCAGCGAGGAGATGGGCGGGGTCGGCGCCTCCTACGCCGCCCGCGTCCTGCCCGGCGACGTCACCCTCGCCCTGGACGTCGGCCCCGCGGAGGCGGAGTACCGCACCGCGGTGGACGAGGCGCCGATCGTGGCGTACGCCGACGCCGCCGTCGTCTACGACGTGGGCGTCGCCGACCACCTGTGCCGCCTGGGCGCCGAGCTGGGCCTGCCGCCGACCCCGGCGGTGTTCAGCTCCTTCGAGTCCGACGCCTCGCAGGCGAAGTCGAAGGGGCTCAGCGCGCAGGCGGCGCTGCTGTGCCTGCCGACGCTGAGCACCCACGGCTACGAGGTGGTCCACGCGCGGGCCATCGGCAACTGCGCCCGCCTGCTGGCGGCCTACCTGCACCGGCCCGTGCCCTGAGCGCGGGCCCGCGCCCCGAGCGCGTGCCGCGGCGGGGCGGGGCGGTCCGAGCAGGGGCGGTCAGAAGCGGAACGGGATGGGGATCGGCCCGCAGCAGCACACCCCGCGCACGTCGGTGGCCATGAGCAGCGAGGCGGCCCGGTAGCACGCGAGGAAGCGCAGCGCGCTGGGCACCGCGCCGCCGAGCACGCCGCGCCGGCGCACCAGCTCGCGCACGGCGCCGGAGCAGGAGTCGCCGCCGTGGGCGACGCGGTGGGCGCAGGAGAAGCCCTTCCGCGGCGAGACGCGGCGCTGGTAGGTCTCGCACAGGGCGTCGAACGCGCGGGCCGCGGGGCTGCTCATGCACCGACGCTAGCGGCGCCGGACCCCGGCGGCCCGCCGAGCGGGAGCGCCCGCCGCCCGCCGCCGCCCGCCGCCCGAGCGCTCCCGCCGGGTCGGCGCGGTGCCGCGGCCGTACGCTCCGCGGGGGCGCCCGGCCGCGCCCCCGCCCGCGTCGTGCAGCACCGGAACCGGAGGGGAGGGCCCGTGGCGCCGCAGCCCCCGCACCGTTGAACCCCTCCCCGCAGGCGCCCGGTCCGGGCCGCCGTCCCCGCAGCACCCCGCCCCCCGCACCGGTGACCGCCGGGGGCGGGCCGCTGCCCGCCCCCGCGAGCACTGGAGGAACCGTGTCCCCGCACGCCCCCCGCCCCGCCCACC
>NZ_JBJLRD010000041.1:0-41306 GCF_050871305.1 Kineococcus gypseus
CGGGTGGCCTTGCCGGCCACCCGCCGCAGCGCCCGCGTGGAGCACGTCCTGCTCAGCCGACGCGCTCAGCGGTGTTCTTGACGAAGACGTCCGTGACGGTGGAGTCGCCACCGGCACCGACGACGGTCACCGGGACGTGCCGGCTCTGCCCGGCCTGGACGACGACCCCGTTGATCCGCCGGATGGTCGCGTCGGAGTACGGGTGCACGCCGTCGCAGGCGTCGGTGCTCAGCCACTCCACGAGGTCGACGGAGATCGCGCCGTCCGTGCCGACCTCGTGGACGTTGTTGAAGAACGTGCGGCTCTGGGTGTTCTCGGCGCAGTCGCTGGTCAGCGTGCGGGCGTAGGAACCGTTGTCCCAGTTCGTGAACTTCACGAAGGTGCTGCGCAGGCTCGACGCGGTGGCGTCCGGGCGGACCCAGTTGTTCTGGGTGACCTGGTAGTGGCTGGTGAGGCTGACCGTGTGCCGGTACACCGGGTCGCCGGGGCTCCACGCGGACGCCGGGGCGGCGGCGACGAGGGAGAGGGCCGCCGCCGAGGCGACCGCACCCAGCGCGGTGGCGGTGCGGGCGGTGCGGGCTGTGCGGGCGGTGGTGCGGGCGTGCAGGGCCATGGCGGTTCTCGCTCCTGTTCTGGCCGGTGCCCGGGGGCCGGTCCCCTCGAGCGCTGCCGGTGACGACGAGCCTGCTGGAGCGAACCCCTCGGCCCGAGGGTGCTCACCTGCACGTCGGGGGTGGTGCAGGCACCACCGGCACCGGCAGGTGCGCACCCGCGTGCGGCCGGCCCGGTCCGGTCACGCTCGGGGGAGGCGGGTGCCGGCGCGGCGCCGCCACCACCCCGAGGAGGTCCCCGTGGACGCGACGACCGCACGCCCCGCCCCGCCGCAGCCCACGCCCGCCCGGTGGGCCGGCGCCTGGCCCGCCCCGGCCGTCGCGGCCGCGGCCGGGTCCGGCGCGTTCGCGCTCTCCGTCGTCGTCGCGGGCGCCCTGCACCCCGGCTACAGCCACGTCCGCGAGGCGATCAGCGCGCTGGCGGCCACCGACTCGCCCTCGGCGTGGGTCGCGGTCGCCGGTTTCCTCGCGCTGGCCGCCGGCACCACTGCGGCCGGCGCGACCCTGTGGGTGCGCCTGCGCGCCGGCGCCGCCGGCCGGGTCGCCGCCGCGCTGGTGGTCCTGTCCGGCCTGACCGCGGTGGGCTCGGGGCTGGCCCGGCAGGACTGCTCCGAGGCCGACGCCGCGTGCGCCGCCCGGGAGGCGGCCGGGGCGCTCAGCACGCACCACTGGGTGCACCAGTACACGTCCCTGGCGGTGTTCGTGCTGCTGTCGGTGGCACTGCTGCTGCTGCCGCGGGCGCTGCGCGCGAACCCCGGCTGGGCGCACCTGGCGACGGCGACCCGGCTGGTCGGCCTCGCCGCCGTGCTGGTGATCGCCGCGCTGATGACCGTGGGCTTCGGGGACGTGAGCGGACTGGTCCAGCGGCCCTTCGTGGCCGTGCTCTTCGGCTGGCCGGTGCTGCTGGCCGCCGCCCCCGCGCGCCGCTGAACCGCCGCGCGCGGGGCCCGGGGGTCTGCGGTGCGCGCGGCCGGGGCGCCCGGCTCAGTCCAGCGGGCCGTCCCACGGGCGGGGTCGCCCGCCGCGCAGCTGGCGCTCGAACTCCTCGCCCATCCAGTGCGAGAGCTCCTCGACGTCGGGGACCTCGGAGAGGGTGAGCAGGCCCAGCGAGCGGCCCACCCGCTCCGCCTCGGCCATGCGCGCGCGCCAGCGCGTGACGCGCTCCAGCTCGTAGGAGGCGCGCGGGTACTCCAGGTCGACGCTGTCCAGGCCGTCGGCCAGCGCGGCGAGCTTGCGGGTCTCCGCGCCGTTGAGGTGCCCGCCGTACTCGGAGTCCAGCAGGTCGGTGACGTCGTGGGCCAGCGCTGCGGTGGCGGCGTCGGGGAAGGCGTGCGCCAGGTCCAGCAGGCGCAGCTCGCGCAGCATCGCCTCGCGGTGCTCGCGCAGGCGCACGCCCCGGCGCAGCGGGTAGCGCAGCAGCCGCAGCGGCTCGGCCCCCGCGGGGGCGGGCGCCCCGTCGCCGGCGCCGCCCGCCGAGAGCTCGGCGACGGCGGAGGCCCACTCGGCGGCCATGAGCGCGTCCACGTGGCCCTGCTCCTCGCGCTCGCGCTCCTCGTCGCGCCCGGCCGGCGGCGCGGCGCTGCTCAGCTCGCACCACACGCTCTTGCCGCTGCCGTCGGGGTGCACCTCGGTGCCGCGGGCGGCGCTCAGGGCCGTGATCAGGCGCAGGCCGCGGCCGGTGGCGGCGGTGAGGCTGCGCGGCACCCACTGCGGGGCGACGGGGGAGGGGTCGGCGACCTCCAGGCGCACGGCGTCGCCGGTGCGGTGGACGGTGAGCACCACGGGGCCGCCGGCGTGCAGGACGGCGTTGGTGACCAGTTCGCTGGCGCACACCTCGGCGTCGTCGACGACCGCCCCGGGCACCGCCGGGCCCAGCACGCGGCGCACGTGCCCGCGGGCTCGCGCGGCGCTGCCGGCGTCGGGCTGCAGCCGCAGCACGTGGTCGGCGTCGGGCACTGCGCTCCTCCTCCCGGACCCGGCTGCTCCAGTCCCGCTGCGGGCCGCGCGCGGGCCCGGACCCTCGGCACCCGGTGGGTGCCCCTCCGCAGCAAAACTACACACCGTGCGGGCAGCGTGACGCCGGGTGCGGAGAAGGGGGCCCGTCCGGAGCCTCGCGGGGGCCGGGCGCGCACCCCGGCGCCCGGCGCCGCACCCTGGTCCGGTGATCGAGCGCCTCCCGTCCCCCGACGCCCCGCCGCTGGAGGGCGCGGTGATGATGCACCAGCACTGGGACGACATCGCCTTCCTGCACTGGGCCGTCGACCCCGGGCAGGTCGCCCCGCACCTGCCGCCCGGCGCGCGCCCCGACGTGCTCGACGGGCGCACCTACGTGGGCCTGCTGCCCTTCACGCTGCGCGGCGCCGCGCCCGGCCGGCTGCCCGCGGTGCCGCACCTGGGCACGTTCCTGGAGACGAACGTGCGCTTCTACTCCGTCGACGACGCCGGCCGGCGCGGGGTGGTCTTCGCCAGCCTGGACGCCTCCCGCCTCGCCGTCGTGCTCGGTGCGCGCGCGGCGTTCTCCCTGCCGTACCGGTGGTCGCTCATGCGCCACGCCGTGCGGGTGCGCGAGGGCGCGCGCGAGCTGCTGTGGACGTGCCGCACCCGCACCGGGGTCACCAGCCGCGTCGCGGTGCGCGAGGGCGCCCCGCTGAGCGCCCCCGACGACGTGGCCACCTTCGTCAGCGCCCGCTACGGCCTGCACGTGGCCGCGTTCGGGCGCACCCGCTGGATCGCCAACGAGCACGAGCCGTGGCCGCTGCGCAGCGCCGAGGTGCTGGAGCTGGACGACGGGCTGCTGGGCGCCGCCGGCTTCGGCGACCTGGCCGGGCGCGCCCCGGACCACGTCGCCTTCGCCCGCCGGGTGACCACCAGCTTCGCGCTGCCCCGGGAACTCGCCCCCGCCGCGCCCCGTTGAGCCGGGGGACGACCGTCCCCGAGACCAGGAGAGGACCGCCGCCGCCGTGCGCGACGACGACCCCCCCAGCACCGCCGACCCCTCAAGTACCCGCTCCGCCACCGCGCGCCGCGCGCGCCCCCGCACCGCCGAGGGGGTGCGCCGCCGGTGACGGACGTGCTCACCCTCCTCCTCGGCGTCGTGGTGGTCCTCGCCATCACGGTGGCCACCGGCTACTTCGTGGCCCAGGAGTTCGCCTACGTGTCGGTGGACCGCTCGGAGCTGAACGCCCGCGCCGCCGCCGGCGACGCCGGGGCGCAGCGGGCGCTGCGCGTGACCGGCCGCACCTCGTTCATGCTCTCCGGCGCGCAGCTGGGCATCACCGTCACCGGCCTGCTCGTCGGCTACGTCGCCGAACCGCTCATCGGTCGATCGCTCGGCGCCCTGCTCGGCGGCGTCGGCGTCCCCACCGCCGTCAGCGTCGGCACCGGTGCGGTGTTCGCGCTGGTGCTCTCCACGTTCGTGCAGATGCTCTTCGGCGAGCTGTTCCCGAAGAACTACGCCATCGCCCGGCCCCGGCCGGTCGCCACGCGGCTGGCCCGCTCCACCCTCGTCTACCTCGCCGCGCTCGGCTGGCTGATCCAGGTCTTCGACCGGGCGTCGAACGCGCTGCTGCGCGCGCTGCGCATCGAGCCGGTGCACGACGTCGAGCACGCCGCGACTGCGCGCGACCTGGAGCACATCGTCGAGGAGTCCCGCACCAGCGGGGACCTGCCGGACGACCTGGCCGTGCTGCTCGACCGCGTCCTCGACTTCCCCCGCCGCGACGTCGAGCACGCGATGGTCCCGCGCGCGCGGGTGGACACCGTCACCGACACCGACGACCTCGGCCTGCTGCGCGCGCTCATGGCCGTCGGCCACTCCCGCTACCCGGTGGTGGCCGCCGGGTCCGGGGACGTCGTCGGCGTCGTGCACCTGGCGGACCTGCTGACCACCGCCGAGCCGGACACCGCGCCGGTCACCGCGATCGCCCGCCCGCCGCTGGTCGTCTCCACCCTGACGGCGCTGCCGGACGTGCTGCGCGAGCTGACGCGCACGAGGGACCAGCTCGCCTGCGCCGTCGACGAGCACGGCGGCTTCGCCGGCGTCGTCACGGTCGAGGACCTCGCCGAGGAGCTCGTCGGGGAGATCACCGACGAGCACGACGAGCACACCGGGTACGTGCCCGTGGAGGGCGACGGGGTGTGGGAGGTGGCCGGCGAGGTGCACGTCGACGAGGTCGAGCGCTCCCTGGGCGTGGACCTGCCGCGCGGCGACTACGAGACCGTCGCCGGCCTGGTCATCGCCGCCCACGGCGGCCTGCCGCGGCCGGGCACCGAGCTGAGCGTCGAGCTGCTCGCCGACCCGGGCGACCTCGCCCGCGACGGGGGCGCTGCGCCGCGCAGCCTGCACGTGCGGGTCCTCGCCGTCGAGCGCCACGTCCCCTCCCGGGTGCGCCTGGAGCTGCCCGCGCCCGCCGACGCCGCCACCGGCACCACCACCGAGCAGGAGAACCCCCGATGAGTGACGACCCGCTGGTCGTCGTCCCCGCCACCGTCGCGATCGTCGCGCTGAGCGCGTTCTTCGTGGCGGTCGAGTTCGCCCTGCTGGCCGCCAAGCGGCACCGCCTGGAGGACGCCGCCGGCACCGCCTCGGGGCGCGCCGCGCTGCGCAGCTCCTCGGAGCTGACGCTGCTGCTGGCCGGTTCCCAGCTGGGCATCACCGCCTGCACCCTCGCGCTGGGCGCCCTGAGCAAGCCGGCGGTGCACCACTGGCTGACTCCGCTGTTCGAGGCCGTGGGCCTGCCCCCGGCCGCCGCCGACATCCTGGGTTTCGTCCTGGCCCTGTTCGTCGTCACCTTCGTGCACCTCGTGGTGGGCGAGATGGCGCCGAAGTCCTGGGCCATCGCCCACCCGGAGCGCTCCGCGCTGCTGCTGGCGATCCCCATGCGCGCCTTCATGCGGGTCTTCCGCCCCCTGCTGGCCGTGCTGAACTCCGCGGCCAACGCGCTGGTGCGCCGCGCCGGCGCCGAGCCGGCCGACGGGGTCGCCGCCGGGCACAGCCCCGACGCGCTGCGGCACCTGCTGGAGCACTCCGTGGACGTCGGCGCCCTGGACGCGCGCTCCTCCGCGCAGCTGTCGGGCGCGCTGGAGCTGCAGCGGATGACGGTGCACGAGCTGCTGCGACCGGGCGCGCCGCTGGCGGTGGTGCCACCGTCGGCGACCGCCGGGGACGTGCGGGAGGTCAGCCGCCGCACCGGTCACCTGCGCGTCCTGCTCGGCGCGCCCGAGCGCGTCACCGGCGTGGTGCACGTGCGCGACACGCTCACCGAACCGGACGCCACCCCGGTGGCGCCGTTCGCCCGGCCGGTGTTCGCCCTGGCCGCCGGCACCACCGTGCACGCGGCGCTGACGGCGATGCGCGAGACGCGCAACCACCTCGCCGTCGTCACCGCCGACGGCACCCCCGCGGGTGCCGTGCACGGCGTGGTCACCCTGGCCGACGTGCTGCGCCGCCTGCTGCCGGTGCCCGCGGCGGGCTGACCCGGGCCCCGCGCCTCGTGGCACGATCGGCCGGGTGAGCGAACCGCAGGTCGTGCCCGAGCAGGTCCCCGTCTGGGAGCGCCGCTTCCGCGCCGGGCGCGTGGGGCTGCCGGAGTGGGCCGAGGACGCCCCGCAGCGCTGCGTGGTGGAGGCCACCGTGCGCGGGGTGCTGGAGGTGCACTCCTTCGACGCGGGCACCGGCGAGCTGCGCCGGGCCACCGACCGGCCCGAGGGCACCTCCGGCGCCACGATCGACCCGGCGGGGGAGTTCGTGTGGTGGTTCGACGACACCGCCGGCGACGAGTTCGGCGTCTGGCGCCGCCAGCCGTTCGGCTCCGCGCCCGGCGAGGGCGTGGAGGACCCCCTGGGCCTGCCCGCGGCCTACCCGGCGGGCCTGGCGATCGGGCGCAGCGGCCTGGTCGTGGCCGGCGGCAGCGACGACGAGCACGGCACCCGCGTGCACGTCGTCGACGGCGGCGGCGCGCGGCTGCTCTACGAGCACCGCGAGGACGCCTACGTCGGCGACCTGTCCCCGGACGAGCGGTGGGTGGCGCTGTCGCACTCCGAGCGCGGCGACTCGCGCCACCCGGACCTGCGGGTGCTCGAGCTGCCCGGCGGGGCGGTGGTGCGCGAGCTGTCCGACGGCCCCGGCAAGGGGGTCGCCCCGATCGCCTTCGCGCCGGTGCCCGGCGACCCGCGCCTGCTCGTCGAGCACGAGCGCGACGGGCGCGCGGAGCTGCTCGTGCTGGACGTGCTGACCGGCGAGGAGACCCCCGTCGTGCTCGGGGTGCCCGGGGAGGTCGCCGGGGCGGAGTGGACCCGCGACGCGCGCGGGCTGCTGGTGCTCGTGGACCACCACGCCCGCACCCTGCTGCACCGCGTGGACCTGGGCACCGGCGCGGTCGAGCGCATCGGCCCCGAGGGCGGCAGCGTCGGGGCGGCCACCGCCCGCCCCGACGGCGACGCGTGGCTGGCGTGGTCGTCGGCGCAGCGCCCGCCGGCGGTGCGCACCCTGGCCGGGGACGTGCTGCTGCGCGCCCCGGGCGAGCCGGCGCCGGAGTCGGTGCCCGTCGAGGACGTCTGGGTGGACGGCGAGGGCGGGCCGGTGCACGCGCTGCTGCGCCGCCCGCCGGGCGCGGACGGGCCGCTGCCGCTGGTGGTGGAGGTGCACGGCGGGCCCAGCGCCCACGACACCGACGCCTTCCGCGCCTACCCGGCCACCTGGGTGGACGAGGGGTTCGCGGTGGTGCAGGTGAACTACCGCGGCTCCACCGGGTACGGCTCGGCCTGGCGCGACGCGCTGGAGCAGCGGGTGGGGCACACCGAGCTGGCCGACGTGGCCGCCGTGGCCGACCACCTCGTGGCCACCGGGGTCGCCGACCCCGCCCGCCTGGTGCTGGCCGGCGCCTCCTGGGGCGGGTACCTGACCCTGCTGGGGCTGGGCACCCAGCCGCAGCGCTGGGCGGTGGGCCTGGCCGCGGTGCCGGTGGCCGACTACGTGGCCGCCTACGAGGACGAGATGGAGGGGCTGAAGGCGTTCGACCGCTCCCTCTTCGGCGGCTCGCCCGAGCAGGTGCCGGGCAGGTACGCGGACTCCTCGCCGATCACGCACGTGGACGCGGTGCGCGCGCCGGTGCTGGTGCTGGCCGGGCAGAACGACCCGCGCTGCCCGATCCGCCAGATCGAGAACTACCTCGCCCGGCTGCAGGAGCGCGGCGCGGTGCACGAGACGTACCGCTACGACGCCGGGCACGGCTCCCTGCTCGACGACGAGCGGGTGCGCCAGATGCGCGTCGAGCTGGACTTCGTGCGCCGCCACCTGCCCTGAGACCGCGCCCGGGTCCGGGCGCGGTCGGCGCTCAGGCGGCGGGCCGCGGGCGCATCCCGTCGAGCAGCAGGTCGACGACGCGCTCGGTGTACTCCCGGTCCGGCGTCGAGAGCCGCGACAGCGTGGTCAGCAGCTCCACCGGGCTCAGGCGCGCGTCGACCTGCCCGGCCTCGACGGCGGCGTCGAGCAGCGCGCCCAGCGCCGGCTCGAAGCGGGCGGAGAAGTAGGCGGGCAGCGGCTCGAACGCCGGGTCGCCGGAGTGCAGCGCGGCGGCGAGGCCGCGCTTGGCGGCGAGGAACGCGGTGAAGCGCCGCAGCCACAGGCGCAGCGCCTCCAGGGGCGGGTGGGCGGCGGCCAGCACCGGCGCCTCCTGCGCGCAGGCGTCGACCTCGTGCCGGAAGACCGCGGTGACCAGGTCCGAGCGCTGGGGGAAGTGCCGGTAGAGCGTGCCGACCCCGACGCCCGCCCGCGCAGCGATCTCGCGCACGGGCGCGTCGACGCCGTCGGCGGCGAAGACGTCGCGCGCGGCTCCCAGCAGCGCGTCCAGGTTGCGCTGCGCGTCGGCGCGCACCTTGCGGTCCACGGGACCCCCTTGCAAAAGCGGAACAGTGTTCCGTACAGTTCCGGAAGAGCGTTCCGCTTCATCGTCCCACAGGAGGAACCGTGCAGCACCGCCCCCTCGGCCGCACCGGCATCAGGGTCAGCCCCTTCGCGCTCGGCGCGATGATGTTCGGCGCCGTCGGCAACCCCGACCACGACGAGACGACGAGGATGCTCCACCGCGCGCTCGACGCCGGCGTGAACCTCGTCGACACCGCCGACATCTACTCCCACGGCGAGTCCGAGGAGATCGTCGGGCGCGCCCTGGCCGGCCGGCGCGACGACGTCGTGCTCGCCACGAAGTTCCACCTGCCCATGGGGGAGGACCCCAACGAGCGCGGGGGCTCGCGCCGCTGGATCACCCGAGCGCTCGAGGGCTCGCTGCGCCGGCTGGGCACCGACCACGTCGACCTCTACCAGGTGCACCGCCCCGACCCGGACACCGACGTCGAGGAGACGCTCTCCGCCCTGAGCGACCTCGTCCGCCAGGGCAAGGTCCGCGCGATCGGCACCTCCGGCTTCCCGGCCTCCGAGATCGTCGAGGCGCAGTGGGTCTCCGAGCGCCGCGGGCTGGAGCGCTTCCGCACCGAGCAGCCGACGTACTCCCTGCTCAACCGCGGCATCGAGGAGGAGGTCCTGCCCGTGGCGCAGCGCTACGGCATGGGAACCCTCGTCTACTCCCCGCTGGCCGGCGGCCAGCTCACCGGCCGGTACCGCGCGGGGCAGCGGGACGAGCGGCCCGCGGCCGGGCGCGCCGCGATGTTCCGCTACTTCTCCGACGAGCGGCGCCTGCTGGCCGTGGAGCGCTTCGCCGCCCTCGCCGACGAGGTCGGCGTGCCGCTGACCCACCTCGCGCTGGCGTTCGTCCTGGCGCACCCCGGCGTCACCTCGGCGATCCTCGGCCCGCGCACCTCGGCGCAGCTGGAGGACCTGCTCGCCGCCGCGGACGTGCGCCTGGACGACGACGTGCTCGACCGCATCGACGGGATCGTCGCCCCCGGCGAGGACGTCGGCCTGCTCGACATGCAGTACCGCACCCCGCCGATCGGCGACCCCTCGCTGCGCCGGCGCCCGCTCGCGCAGCGCTCGGCGCGCTGAGCGGCGCGGCACCCGGCCGGGTGCTCAGCCGGGTGCTCAGCCGGGTGCTCAGCCGGGTGCTCAGCCGGGTGCTCAGCCGGCGAACGTCAGGTACAGCAGGGCGGCGTTGAGCGCGACGACGAGGGCGACGGCCACCGTGGCCGCCACCCGGGTGCTCGTGCGGTTGACGTGCTCGCCCATGAGGGCGCGCTCACCGGTCAGGCGCAGCAGCGGCACCAGCGCGAAGGGGATGCCGAAGCTGAGCACCACCTGGCTGACCACGAGCGCGCGCGTGGGGTCCACGCCGGCGGCCAGGACGACCAGCGCCGGCACGAGGGTGACCGCCCGGCGGGCCAGCAGCGGCACGTGCACGCGCAGCAGGCCCTCCATGATCACCGCACCCGCGTAGGCGCCCACGGACGTCGAGGCCAGCCCGGAGGCGAGCAGGCCGATCGCGAAGAGCAGCCCGGCGCCGCCGCCGAGGGTGGCCAGCACCGCGGCGTGCGCGCCCTCGAGGGTGTCGGTGCCCTCCACGCCGCGCAGCGCGGAGGCGGCCAGCAGCAGCATCGAGATGTTGACGACGCCGGCCAGGACGAGCGCGCCGGCGACGTCGAGGCGGGTGGCGCGCAGCACGCGGCGGGTGTCGGCGGCCGCGACGGCGCCGTGGTGGTCGCGCGCCACCGCCGAGTGCAGGTAGATCGCGTGCGGCATGACGGTGGCCCCCAGCATGCTCGCGGCCAGCAGCACCGTCTCGGCGCCGGCGAAGCGCGGCACCAGCCCGGCGGCGGCCTCGCCCGGGTCCGGCGGGGCCAGCACCACGCCGGAGACGAACCCGAGCACGATCACCAGCAGCATCGCCACCACGGCGGCCTCGAACCAGCGCACCCCGGCGCGGTTGTGCAGGGCCAGCAGCAGCAGCGAGGCCGCGCCGGTGATCAGGCCACCCGCCAGCAGCGGCGTGCCGAACAGCAGGTTCAGCGCCACCGCTCCGCCGATGACCTCGGCGAGGTCGGTGGCCACCGCCACCAGCTCCGCCTGCCCCCAGTACCCCAGGCGCGCCGGGGTGCCCAGGCGCTCGCGCAGCAGCTCCGGCAGGGTGCGGCCGGTGACGACGCTGAGCTTGGCGGAGAGGTACTGCACCAGCACCGCCATGGCGTTGGCGGCCACCAGCACCCACAGCAGCAGGTAGCCGTAGCCGGCCCCCGCGGTGAGGTTCGCGGCGACGTTGCCGGGGTCGACGTAGGCGACGGCGGCCACGAACGCCGGGCCGAGCAGCCGCAGCAGCCCGCGCCGGGACGTGGGCGCGGGCGGGCGCCCCGCGGCGCGGGTCTCGGTGGTCACGGGCTGAACGTACACAGGAGTTCGGCCCACCGAAACCGGAGCGCCGCGGGGCGTGCCCGCCCGGTCAGCGCTCCCCGCCGGGGCTCACAGCTCCTTGGCGAAGCACAGGCACAGCGGGCTGTCGGCCCACTGCCCGAACGGCGCGGTGCGCTCGTAGCCCAGCCGCCGGTACAGCGCGACCGCCTCCGGCTGCGCGGTGCCGGTCTCCAGGCGCACCCGCCGCGCCCCGCGCGCGCGGGCCAGCTCCTCGAACGCGCCCACCAGGGCGGTGGCCACGCCGCGCCCGCGCGCGTCCCCGCGCACGAACACCCGCTTCATGTCCACGCCGCCGGCGAACTCCGCCGGGTCGGCGTCGGCCTGGGCGATGCACCCGGCCGGCTCGCCGTCCAGCAGCCCCAGCAGGAACCGCGTGCCCGGGGCGAGGTGGTACTCCTCGCGGCTGCCGCCGGGGTAGCGGCGCAGCAGCTCGTCGACCGCCTCCACGAGCAGCGGCTCCAGCCGCTCGTCGCCGCGCTCGACGGCCACGACCTGAACGGCGGCGCTCCCGGCGCTCCCGGCGCTCCCGGTGCCCGCCGTGCCGGTGGTGCGCGTGCGCTCAGGCACCGGCGTCCTCCGTGCTGCGCACCCCCGAGCGGCGGCGCTGGGCGGGCACCGCGGCCACGGCCGGGTCCAGCGGGGCCCGGCCGGTGGCGTCGGCGCGGGTGGCCACCGCCAGCACGCCCAGGCCCAGCACGGAGAGCCCGGCGGCGACCAGGGCGGTGGAGGCGTAGCCCAGGCCGGCGTCGATGACCGCCCCGCCCAGGAAGGCGCCCGCGGCGTTGCCGGTGTTGAACGCCGCCTGCATCGCGGCCGCGGCCATGCTGGCCCCGCCGCCGGCGGCGACCATCGCGCGCGTCTGGATGGCCGAGGACATCGAGAAGGCGACGAAGGCGAACGCGAAGACCCCGGCGGCCGCGGCCACCGGCGAGGACGCCACGGCGAACAGCGCCAGGTACACCGCCACCAGCCCGGACATGCCCATCACCAGGGTGTTCTGCACCGACCAGTCGGCCAGGCGCCCGCCGAGCAGGTTGCCGGCCGTGGCGCCCAGGCCGAAGAGCACCAGCACCCACGACACCGACGACTCCGCCAGCCCGGAGACCTCGGTCAGCAGCGGCGAGACGTAGCTGAAGACGGTGAACATCCCGCCGAAGCCGACGACCGTCACCACCAGCGTCAGCCACACCTGACCGCGGCGGAACGCGCCCAGCTCGCCGCGCAGCGAGCCGGTGCCCACCCGCACCTCCGGCACCAGCGCGAGCAGCGCGGCGACGGTCACCAGGCCGATGAGCCCGACCAGCGCGTACGTCAGGCGCCAGCCGGCCTGCTGGCCCACCCACGTGCCCAGCGGCACGCCGACGACGTTGGCCACCGTCAGCCCCGCGAAGACCAGCGAGATCGCCCGGCCCTCCTTGCCGGCCGGCGCCAGCGCGCGCGCCACGACCGCGGAGGCGCCGAAGAACGCCCCGTGCGCCAGGCCGGTGAGGAAGCGCGCGCCCACCAGCGCCGAGAACGTCGGCGCCAGCGCGGTGGCCGCGTGCGAGGCGGTGAACAGCGCCATCAGCCCCAGCAGCACCTGCCGGCGCGGGCGCGAGTGCGTCAGCGCCGTCAGGGTCGGGGCGCCGACGACGACGCCGACCGCGTAGGCGGTGATGATCCAGCCGGCGAGCGGGATGGACACGTCGAACGTCTGCGCGACCTGCGGCAGCAGGCCCATGGAGACGAACTCGGTGGTCCCGATCGCGAACGCGCCGACGGCCAGGGCCAGGAGGGCGAGGGGCACGGTGCTGCTTCTTCCACGAGTCGGACGGGTGGGTGGTGCTCGAGAGTGCTCCGTCGCGCCCCGGCGTGCCCCCATCATCGCGCACGGGGGCGCGCCGCTCCCAGCCCCGCGCACCGGCGACCATCGGAACCGTTGCCCGGCAGCACCTCCCGGGCGTGGCGCTCACACCTCGCGCACGGCCCCGTCCGCCACGGCCAGGCGGCGCGTGACGCGCACCGCCTCCAGCAGCCGGCGGTCGTGGCTGACCAGCAGCAGCGTGCCGGTGTAGGACTCCAGCGCCTGCTCCAGCTGCTCGATGGCCGGCAGGTCCAGGTGGTTGGTGGGCTCGTCGAGCACCAGCAGGTTCACCCCGCGCGCCTGCAGCAGCGCCAGCGCCGCGCGCGTGCGCTCGCCGGGCGACAGGCTCGAGGCCGGCCGGCCCACGTGCGCCGCGCCCAGGGCGAACTTCGCCAGCAGGGTGCGCACCTCCGCGTCGCTCTGCTCGGGCACCGCGGCGCCGAAGGCGCGCGCCAGCGGCTGCTCGCCCAGGAACAGCCCGCGGGCCTGGTCCACCTCGCCGACCTCGACGCCCGAGCCCAGCGAGGCGGTGCCCGCGTCGGGGGCGAGGCGGCCCAGCAGCAGGTCCAGCAGCGTGCTCTTGCCGGCGCCGTTGGGGCCGGTGACGGCCACGCGGTCGCCGGCGTCGAGCTGCAGGTCCACCGGGCCCAGGGTGAACGCCCCGCGGCGCACCACCGCCCCGCGCAGCGCGGCCACCACCGAGCCCGAGCGCGGCGCGGCGGCGATGCTCATCCGCAGCCGCCACTCCTTGCGCGGCTCCTCCACGACCTCCAGCCGCTCGATCATCCGGTCGGTCTGGCGGGCCTTGGCGGCCTGCTTCTCGCTGCCCTCGCGCATCTTCGCGCGGATGTTCTTGTCCGGCTCGCCCTTGCGCACGGCGTTGCGCACGCCCTTGGCCATCCAGTTGCGCTGCATCCGCGCGCGCGCCTCCAGCCCGGAGCGCGTCTCGGCGTACTCCTCGTACTCCTCGCGCGCGTGGCGGCGCTGCACCTCCCGCTCGGCCAGGAACGCCTCGTAGCCGCCGCCGACGACCCGCACGAGCTGCTGGGCCAGGTCCAGCTCCACCACCCGGTCCACGGTGCGCGCGAGGAACTCGCGGTCGTGGCTGACGACGACGGCCGGCGAGCGCAGCTGCGCCACGAAGCGCTCCAGGCGCTCCAGGCCGTCGAGGTCGAGGTCGTTGGTGGGCTCGTCGAGCAGGAAGACGTCGTAGCGCGAGAGCAGCAGCGCCGCCAGCCCCACCCGGGCGGCCTGCCCGCCCGACAGCGCCGTCATCGCCCGCTGCGCGTCGACGCTCAGGCCGAGGTCGGCGAGCACCTCCCCGCGCCGCTCGTCCAGGTCCGCCCCGCCCAGGGCCAGCCAGCGCTCCAGCGCCTCGGCGTAGCGGTCGTCGGCGCCGGGCGCGCCCTCGGCGAGCGCGGCCGCGGCGGCGTCCATCGACTCCTGCGCGGCCGCGACGCCGGTGCGCCGGCCGAGGAAGCCCGCGACGGACTCCCCGGCGCGCCGCTCCGGCTCCTGCGGCAGGTACCCCACGGTCGCGGTGGGCGGGGACAGCGAGACCGCGCCGGTCTCCGGGCGCGCCAGGCCCGCGAGCAGGCGCAGCAGGGTGGACTTGCCCGCGCCGTTGGCGCCGACGAGGCCGACGACGTCGCCGGGGGCGATGACGAGGTCCAGGCCGGAGAAGAGGGTGCGCGTCCCGTGCGCCGCGCTGAGGTCCTTGGCGACGAGGGTGGCGCTCACACCCCCATCCTCGCCGATCCCGCGGCCCGCCCCGCCACCGGTTCCCCGCCCCGCCGCGCCACCGGTTCCCCGCCCCGCGCACGGCCCTTGACCGCGCGCGCGGGCGGTGCGAGGTTCCCCGCATGCCCGAGCCCACCGCGGACCGGCCCGTCCTGATGACGGTCGACGACGACCCGGCGGTCTCCCGCGCCGTCGCCCGCGACCTGCGCCGGCGCTACGGGCAGAGCCACCGCGTGCTGCGCGCCGACTCCGGCGCCGACGCGGTCGCCGCGCTGCGCGAGGTGAAGGTGCGCGGCGGCACCGTCGCGGCCGTCCTGGCCGACTACCGGATGCCGCAGATGGACGGCGTGCAGCTGCTGGAGCAGGCGGTGGACCTCTTCCCCGCCGCGCGCCGGGTGCTGCTGACCGCCTACGCCGACACCTCCGCGGCGATCCGCGCCATCAACGACGTCGACCTCGACCACTACCTGCTCAAGCCCTGGGACCCGCCGGAGGAGAAGCTCTACCCGGTCCTGGACGCGCTGCTGGAGGCGTGGCGGGCCGCGCCGCCGCGCCCGGCCGGGGAGGTGGCCGTCGTCGGCGACCGCTGGTCGGCGCGCTCGTTCGCGGTGCGCGACTTCCTGGCGCGCAACGAGGTGCCCTACCGGTGGCTGCTGGCGGAGGAGCCCGAGGCGCAGCGGCTGCTCGCCGCCGCGGGCGTGACCCCCGCGCGCCTGCCCGTCGTGCTCGCCCCGGCGCGCGGCGACCAGCCGCCCGTGGCGCTGGTGGACCCCGGCGACACCGCCCTGGCCGAGCACGTGGGGCTGAGCACCCGGGCGCGCGAGGACTTCTACGACGTCGCCGTCGTCGGCGGCGGCCCCGCCGGGCTGAGCGCGGCGGTGTACGCCGCCAGCGAGGGCCTGCGCACGGTGCTGGTGGAGGAGCGCGCCACCGGCGGGCAGGCCGGGCAGAGCTCGCGCATCGAGAACTACCTCGGCTTCCCCGACGGCCTCTCCGGCGCGCAGCTGGCCGACCGCGCCCGCCGGCAGGTGGCGAAGTTCGGCGCCGAGACGCTCTCGGCGCGCAGCGTCACGCGCCTGGAGGTCTCCGGCAGCGCGCGCGTGCTGCACTTCGCCGACGGCACCGCCGTGGCCGCGCACACCGTGCTGCTGGCCACCGGGGTGTCCTACCGCACGCTCAGCGGGCCCGGGCTGGAGGAGTTCACCGGCCGCGGCGTCTACTACGGCGCGGCGCTGAGCGAGATCACCTCCTGCGCCGGCCAGGACGTGTTCGTGGTGGGGGCGGCGAACTCCGCCGGGCAGTCCGCGGTGAACCTCGCCCGCACGGCGCGCAGCGTGACGCTGCTCGCGCGCGGGCCGAGCATCGAGGCGTCGATGTCGGCGTACCTCGTCGAGCAGGTGCGCAGCTGCGCGAACGTGGAGGTCCTCACCTGCACCGAGGTCGTCGGCGCGCGCGGCGGCGAGCACCTGGGCTCGGTCGTGCTGCGCGAGCGCAGCAGCGGGCGCGAGCGCGAGGTGCCGGCGCACCACGTGTTCGTCTTCATCGGCGCCGAGCCGCGCACCGACTGGCTCGACGGGGTCGTCGAGCGCGACGCGCGCGGCTTCGTGCGCGCGGGCCCGGACCTGCTCGTCGACGGCCGCCGCCCCGCCGGGTGGACGCTGGAGCGCGACCCGTACCACCTGGAGACCTCGGTGCCCGGGGTGTTCGTCGCCGGCGACGCGCGCGCGGAGTCGGTCAAGCGGGTCGCCTCCGCCGTGGGGGAGGGCGCGATGGCCGTCATGCTCGTGCACCGCTACCTGGCGCGCTCGTGAGCACCCCCGCCGGCACCCCCGCCGGCACCCCCGCCGCGCCGGCCGTGGACCCCGCGCAGCTGCGCACCCTGTTCCTCTTCGAGCGCCTCGAGGAGCACCAGCTCGCCCGCTTCGCCGCCGCCGGCCGGCTGCTCGACGCCGCGCCGGGCTGGCTGTACCGGCAGGGCGAGCCGGCCCGCTCGTTCTTCGTGCTCGTGCAGGGCGCCGTCGCCCTGCACCGGCGCGTGGGCGGGGACGACGTGGAGCTGGGCCGCACCCGCCAGCGCGGGGTGTACGCCGGCGCGTGGGAGGCGTACCTGGGCGAGGGCGCGCCGGGGGAGTACGGCACCTCCCTGCGCGTGCTGGAACCCTCCCGCTTCCTCGTGCTGCCCGCCGCGGAGTTCGGCGCGGCGGTGCGCGAGTGGTTCCCGATGGCCGTGCACCTGCTGGAGGGCCTGCGCCTGGGGCTGAGCGAGGCGCAGCAGCTGGTCAGCGCCCGCGAGCGCCTGCTCGCGCTGGGCTCGCTGACCGCGGGCCTGACCCACGAGCTGGGCAACCCCGCCGCGGCGCTCAGCCGCACCGTCGTGCAGCTGCGCGCGCAGGTGCAGGCCCTCACCTCGTGCCTGACGCACCTGGTGCCCGCAGGGGAGCAGCTGGCGGCGGCCGTGGCGCGGGTGCGCGAGGAGGCCGTCGCGCCCGCGCCCGGCGACGTGCTGGCGCGCGCCGACGCCGAGGACGAGCTGCTGGAGCGGCTGGAGGACGCCGGCGTGCCCGCGCAGGACGCCGGCGACCTGGCGGCGGTGCTGGCCGACGCCGGAGTCGGCGCCGACCGCCTCGACGGCTTCACCGCCACGGCCGGGGTGAGCGCGCAGCGGTCCGTGCCGTGGCTGGCGCGCTCGCTGGCCGTGGAGTCGCTGCTGGAGGAGGCCGCCGCCGCCAGCGCGCGCATCAGCGCGCTGCTGGCCTCAGCCGGCCGCTACGCCTCGCTGGACCGCGCCCCCACCCGCTGGGTGGACGTGCGCGAGCTGCTCGACGCCAGCGTCGACATGCTCGGCGCCGGTGCCGGCCGCGGCGCCGGCCCGGTGCGCGTGGTGCGCGAGTACGAGGACGTCCCGCAGGTCCTCGGCCACGCCGGGGAGCTGACGCAGGTGTGGACGAACCTGCTCGACAACGCCCTCGACGCCCTCGCCGACGTGCCCGGGCGCCCGGGCACGATCACCCTGCGGGTGCACGGCGGGAGCACCGCCCGCGGCCCCGCCGTCGTCGTGGAGGTCGCCGACGACGGCCCCGGCATCCCCGCCGACGTCCTGCCGCGCGTCTTCGAGCCGTTCGTGACCACCAAGGACGTCGGTGAGGGCACCGGTCTGGGCCTGGACATCGCCTGGCGCGTCGTCGTGCAGCGCCACCGCGGCGAGCTGACCGTCACCAGCGGGCCCGGCGGCACCGTCTTCCGCGCCTGCCTGCCCGTGGACCCCGACGCCGCCGACGGGCCCGGCGGCACCCCCGACCCCGACCGCCCCGCGCGCGCACCAGGAGGCACCGCCCCGTGAGCACCCCCGACGCGATCGACCCGATCGACCCCGCCGCCGCGCCCAGCGGCACCGGCTGCGCCGACTGCGAGGCGGCCTCCCCGCAGGGCTGGTGGTTCCACCTGCGCCGCTGCGCCGCCTGCGGGCACGTGGGCTGCTGCGACTCCTCGCCCGCGCAGCACGCGCGCGCCCACGCCGCCGCCGCCGGCCACCCGGTCATCCGCAGCTACGAGCCCGGCGAGGAGTGGTTCTACGACTTCACCACGGGCACCACCTACGAGCGCGGCCCCGACCTCGCCCCGCCGCAGCACCACCCGGTGGACCAGCCCGCGCCCGGCCCCGCCGGGCGCGTCCCGGCCCGCTGGCGCACCCTGCTGCACCGCTGAGGCGCCGCTGGAGCGCTGCTGAGGCACCGCCCTCACCGCGCTCCCCGCAGCAGCGCCGCCGTGCGCCGCGGGTCCTCCAGGTGGGGCAGGTGCCCCACGCCGGCCAGCAGCTCGAAGCGCGCTGCCGGCACGTGCGCGGCCCACGCGGCGGCGTGGGCGGCGCGCACGCGCGGGTCGTCGGCGCCCTGCACCCACAGCGCCGGCACGCGCACCGACGCCAGCGAGCGCCGCCACGCCCCGGTGCGCGCCAGGAACGCCGTCGTCTCCAGCACGGCCGCCCAGCGGAACGCCTCGTCCGCCGCGGCCCCGGGCCGCGCCGCCTGCTCGGCCACCTCCTCGGCCGCCGCGCGCAGCGCCGCGGCGGGCACCCGGGAGGGGTGCGGCGTGGCGGCGCGCACCTGCTCCAGCACCAGCTCGTCGGGCGCGCGGCGGGCGGTGAGCCGGCGCACCGCGGCCGCCGTGCCGGGGGCGCGCAGGAGCGCCAGGCGCGCCAGCAGCGCGGCGTCCACCCGGCCGCGCACCGGCCGCGGCACCGGTGGCGCGAGCAGGACCAGCCGCTCCACCGCGGGCTCGTCGGCGGTGAGCACCGCCACGACGCCGCCCAGGGAGTGGCCCACCAGGGTCACCGGCGCGCCCGCGGCCTGCCGGCGCGCGGCGCGCAGGTGGGCCCGCACCTGCCGGGTGAGCGCGTCCAGCGCGCGGCCGGGGCCGCCGGGGGCGGGCGAGCCGCCGTGCCCGGCGAGGTCCGGGGCGAGCACCCGGTGCGTGCCGGTCAGCAGGGGCGCGAGGGCGCCCCAGTTCAGCGCCGAACCGCCCAGGCCGTGCAGGCACAGCAGGACGGGCGCGCCGGCCGGGCCGCCGAAGTCGCGCAGCTGCACCGGCGGGTCGCAGCCCGGCGCGGGCGAGGTCGCGCCCGCCGACCACGGGGCCGGCGGCGCGGGGAGAGGGGCGGCGGGAGGTGCGGTGTCGGTCACGGCGCGCACCGTCCCCGCCGCCGGGGTGGTCGCGGACCACCCCGCGCCGGGACCACCCGGGGTGGTCGCGGGCGCACCCCGCCCCGCCGCCGGCCCCCGGCACGGGCCCGCTCCTCAGCACAGCCCCAGCTCGCGGCCCACCGCGACCGCCTCGGCGCGCGAGACCACGTCGAGCTTGCGGTACAGGCTCTTCGCGTAGCCCTTGACCGTGTTCACCGACAGGTGCAGCTCGCGGCCGATCTCGCGCTGGCTCAGCGGCCCGCGCAGCGCCCGCAGCAGCGTCAGCTCCCGGTCGGTCAGCGCCTCGCCCAGCACCGGCCGCGCCCGTTCCGCCGCCGTGCGGGCGCACGCGCGCTCCACCGCCTCCAGCCGGGGCACCGCGGCGGGCGCGGGTGCCTCCGCGAGGGCGGCGCGGGCCTGCTCGGCGGCCGCCCCGGCCAGCCGCACCTCGCCGTGCGCGAGCTCCGCCTCCGCCGCCGCGGTCAGCACCAGCGCCGCCAGGGCGGGGTGGCACTGCACCGCCACCAGGTCCGCCGCCCTGCGCAGCGCGGTCAGGGCGGCGGCCGGGCGCCCCTCGGCCAGGGCCAGCAGCCCTCCCGCCCCGTGCCGCAGCGCCACCGCGGTGGAGGCGGCCCGCCCCAGCGCCCGCTCCACCGCACCGGCCTCGTCCGCCGTGGTGCGCAGCAGGCCGACCAGTTCCGCGCGCTCCTCCCCGGTGCCGGTGCCGGTGCCGGTGCCGGTCGCCGAGCCGGCCGGGTGCTGGGCCAGCGCCCAGGCCAGCAGCCCCGCCGTCTCCAGCCGCGACAGCGCCGGCAGCAGCGGGACCACCGGCGCCCGCCACGCGCGGCGCAGCGCCTCGCGGGCGTCCTCGCCGTGCGCCAGCAGCGCCCCGCCGAGGGCGACGTGCGCCACGACCCACCCCGGCAGGTGCTCGTCGGTCTCCTCGGCGACCGCGCGACGGGCCTCGCGCAGCGCCACGTCGCCCTCGTGCGGGCCCGTGCCGTACACCGAGCGCAGCGCCGCCGCGGCCCCCGCGGCCGAGCGCGACCCCGGGAACCCCGCTCCCGCCGGCGCGGCACCGGCCAGGTCCAGCAGCCGGGGCACGCGCTCGCGCCGGCCCGTGCTGCCCGCCGCCCACGCCATCGACAGGGCCAGGGCGGGGGTGCGGGCCACGACCGCCTCGTCGACCCGCTCGCCCAGGCGCAGGTAGGTGCCCACCGCGCCGGTGCGCACGAAGTCTCCGGTGCGCTCGACGAGCACGCGCGCGGCCCCCGGGTGGTCACCGGCCTCCAGCAGCACCCGCACGGCCTCCTCGGTGAGGCCGTGCTCCAGGAACCACCGCGCGGCGCGCGAGCGCAGGGCCCCGGCGTCCCCGCCGAGCTCGCGGACCAGCGCCGCGCGGAACACCGGGTGGAACCGGAACCAGGGACCGGCACCGGCGGGGGCGCCGGCGGGGACGCCGTCGGTGCCGCTGTCGCCGTCGGGGCCGTCGGGGCCGTCGGGACCGTCGGGGCCGACCGCCGACAGGAACACCCCCTCGCGCTCCAGCGCCCGCAGGAGGACCCCGGAACCGGTGCGGTGCAGCACCTCGTCGCACAGCGCCCCGCACACCACGCCCAGCGCGGCCGCGCTCAGCAGGAACCCCCGGCGCTCGGCGTCCTGGGCCGCGAGGACCTCCGCCAGCAGGAACTCCGCGGCCGGCGCCTGCCCGGCCCACCCGCCCGGCGCGGCGGCCCGCCCCTCCCGCAGCGCCGCGGCCCCCAGCACCAGGCCCGCCGCCCAGCCCCGCGTCGCGGCCACCAGGTCGTCGAGCGCCCCGGCCGGCGCCCCGGCGGCGCCCAGCACCCGCAGCAGCTCGCGCGATTCCGCCTCGCCGAACCGCAGGTCCCGCGCTCCCACCTCCACCAGCCGGCGCCGGGCCCGCAACCGCGGCAGCGGCAGCGGTGGGACGCCGCGCGAGCCCGTCACCAGACCCGCGCCGGGCGGGAGGTGCTCGAGGAACAGCTCGAGCTGCTCGTGCACGCGCGGCTCGGCGACCGCGTGCAGGTCGTCCAGGACGAGGGCGGTGCGCGCCCCGGCGCCCCGCAGGCCCTCGAGCAGCTCGGGCAGCGCCACCTCCACCGGGTCCACCCCCGGCACGGTCAGCGCCGCCACGGCGCGCGCGCAGGCGTCCGGGGCCAGCGGGGCCAGCGCGCGGGCCACGTAGGTCCAGAAGCGGGCGGGGTCCTCGTCCCGGCGGTCCAGCGTCACCCACGCCACCGCGTCCACGGCGCGGGTGCTGCGCGCCCAGCGGGACAGCAGCGTCGACTTGCCCCAGCCGGCGCCGGCGACGACCGCGGTGAGGGGGGTGCCCGCGGCGTCGTCGAGGCGCCGCAGCAGGTGCTCGCGCGCCAGGACCGCGGCGGGCACCGGCGGCGGCACCAGCTTCCCCGCGAGCAGCGGCGACGGCGGCGCGGTCCCCACGGCCCGAGCCTAGGCCGCGCACCGCGGCGCACGCCCTAGTCTTCACGCGCCTCGCGTGGCGACCGCCCGCGAGCTGGTGCGACGTGGGGGGACGGCGTGGCGGGGATCGGCTGGCGGGTGCACGGCGACGGGCGGGAGGTGCGGCCCGGGGCGGTCGTGGAGCCGGGGGAGCGGCTGAGCTGGCCGCGCACGGTGGGCATCGGCCTGCAGCACGTGGTGGCGATGTTCGGCGCCACGATCCTCGTGCCCGCCATCACCGGCTTCCCCGCCGCGACGACCCTGTTCTTCTCCGCGGTGGGCACCGCGCTGTTCCTGCTGCTGACCGGCAACCGGCTGCCCAGCTACCTGGGTTCCTCGTTCGCGTTCATCGCGCCCATCGCCGCGGCCACCGCGAGCGCCGGGCAGGCCGCCGCGTCCGGCGGGATCCTGCTCACCGGCGCGCTGCTGGTCCTGGTGGGCGCCGTGGTGCACCTGGCCGGCTCGCGCTGGATCGACGCGCTCATGCCGCCGGTGGTCACCGGCACGATCGTGGCGCTCATCGGGCTGAACCTGGCCCCCACCGCCTGGGGCACCTGCCAGGACGACGGGTCCTGCTCGGGGTTCCGCGCCGCGCCGGTGACGGCCCTGGTGACCCTGGGTTCCATCGTGCTGGCGACGGTGCTGTTCCGCGGGATGCTCGGGCGCCTGGCGATCCTCGTCGGCGTCGTCGTCGGCTACGCGTGCGCGGTGCTGCGCGGGGAGGTGGCCTTCGAGCAGGTGCGGCAGGCGGCGTGGTTCGGCCTGCCGCAGCTGAGCGCGCCGTCCTTCGACGCCGGCGTGCTCGGGCTGTTCCTGCCGGTGGTGTTCGTGCTGGTGGCCGAGAACGTCGGGCACGTGAAGTCGGTGGCCGCCATGACGGGGCGGGACCTGGACCCGCTCACCGGCCGCGCGCTGCTGGCCGACGGCCTGGCCACCACCCTGGCCGGGGCCGGCGGCGGCTCGGGCACCACCACGTACGCGGAGAACATCGGCGTCATGGCCGCCACCCGGGTGTACTCCACGGCCGCCTACTGGGTGGCCGCCGCCACGGCGCTGGTGCTGAGCTGCTCGCCGAAGTTCGGCGCGCTCGTCGGCTCGGTGCCCGCCGGCGTCCTGGGCGGGGCCGCGACCCTGCTGTACGGGATGATCGGGATCCTCGGGGCGCGCATCTGGGTGCAGAACCGGGTGGACTTCTCGAACCCGGTCAACCTGACCACCGCCGCGATCGCGCTGGTCGTGGGCATCGCGAACTTCAGCTGGGTGCCGCGCGAGGGGCTGGCCTTCGAGGGCATCGCCCTGGGCACCGCCGCCGCGATCGGCGTGTTCCACCTCATGCGCGCGCTGGCCCGCCGGCGGGGCACCTCCCAGGAGGCGGCCACGCCCGCCTCGGTGCCCGGCGGCAGCGAGCTCGAGGGCCGCTGAGGCCCCGCCCGACGACGACGGCCCGCCACCCCGGCGAGGGGTGGCGGGCCGTCGTCGTCGGGGCCTCAGCCCAGCGGGCCCTCCTCGGCGGAGGGGGCGTCGGCGCTGCCCTGGTCCTCGCCCTGCGGGCCGGTGCCCGGCGCGGTGGGCGGGGCGCCGGTGCCGGGGTCCGCAGCGGGCACCTCGACCTCGCCGGCGTCCTGGCTGGCCGGGGTGAGCGGTTCCATCATCGACACGGGGTTCCTCCTCGTCGGCGCGCTCGCCGCGCGTGCTCGTCGGTTCCAGACGCGCCCAGCCGACCACGCCCCCGCCCGGCCCGCGAGCCGGGACGCCGACGGCCCGCCACCCCAGGCGGGGCGGCGGGCCGTCGGCGGGTGCCGGGCTCAGGCGCTCAGCTCGGCCGCCACCAGCTCGGCGATCTGCGCGGTGTTCAGCGCCGCGCCCTTGCGC
The DNA here is from genome assembly GCF_050871305.1 of Kineococcus gypseus. Taxonomy (NCBI): domain Bacteria; kingdom Bacillati; phylum Actinomycetota; class Actinomycetes; order Kineosporiales; family Kineosporiaceae; genus Kineococcus; species Kineococcus gypseus. The sequence continues at coordinate 23,584 of NZ_JBJLRD010000041.1, forward strand.
AGGTTGTCCCCGCACACGAACAGGTCCAGGGTGTTGGGGAAGTCCAGCGCCTGGCGCAGGCGCCCGACGACCGTGGGGTCCCCGCCCACGGTGCCCGCCGGGGTGGGGAAGACGCCGTTGGCGAGGTCGTCGCGGACCTCCACGCTCGGCGCCGCCTCCAGGGCCGCGGTGGCCTCGGCGACCGTGACCGGCTGCGCGAACGTCGCGTGCACGGCCAGGGAGTGCGTCGTCAGCACCGGCACCCGCACGCACGTCGCGGACACCTTCAGGTCCGGGATGCCCAGGATCTTGCGGGACTCGTTGCGGACCTTCAGCTCCTCGCTGGTCCAGCCGTCGTCCTTGAGGGAACCCGCCACGGGCACGACGTTGAGGGCCAGGTGGGCCGGGAACGGGGAGTCGTCGCCGAGCTTGGCGCTGACGGCGGCGGCGGTGTCCCCGGCGCGCTGCCCGAGCGAGCGGTCGCCGGCGACGACCTCGAGCTCGTCGTGCAGGCGGTCCACGCCGGGCTGCCCGGCGCCGGAGGCGGCCTGGTAGCTGGCGACGACGAGCTCGGTGAGCTGCCAGCGCTCGTGCAGGGCGCCCAGGGCGTCCATCATCGTCAGCGTCGTGCAGTTGGGGTTGGCGATGATGCCCCTGGGGCGGTTCCGCGCCGCGTCGCCGTTGACCTCCGGCACCACCAGCGGCACGTCCGGGTCCATGCGGAACGCCCCGGAGTTGTCCACGGCCACCGCGCCGCGCTCGGCGGCGACCGGCGCCCACCGCGCGGAGACCTCGTCGGGCACGTCGAACATCGCCACGTCCACGCCGTCGAAGACCTCCGGCGACAGCGCCCGCACCACGACGTCCTCGCCGCGCACGCGCAGCACCTTGCCGGCCGAGCGCGGCGAGGCCACCAGGCGGATCTCGCCCCACACGTCGGGGCGCTCGGAGAGGATCCCGAGCATCACCGAGCCGACGGCGCCGGTGGCGCCGACGACGGCCAGGGTCGGCTTGCGGTTCGTGCCCGTGCTCATCGTCCCGTCCCTCCGTAGACCACGGCCTCGCCCTCGGCGTCCAGGCCGAACGCGGTGTGCACGGCGCGCACCGCGTCGTCGAGCTGCTCGGCGCGGGTGACCACCGAGATGCGGATCTCCGAGGTGGAGATCATCTCCATGTTGATGCCCTGCGCGCCCAGCGCCTCGAAGAACGTGGCCGACACGCCCGGGTGCGAGCGCATCCCCACGCCGATCAGCGACACCTTGCCGATCTGGTCGTCGAACTCCAGCCGCTCGAAGCCGACCTCGCCCTTGACCTTGTCCAGCGCGGTGGCCGCGCTGTGGCCCTCCGACTTCGGCAGGGTGAAGGAGATGTCGGTGCGGTTGGAGGCGCCGACGGAGTTGTTCTGCACGATCATGTCGATGTTGATCTCGGCGCCGGCGACCGCCTTGAAGATGGCGGCGGCGGTGCCGGGGGTGTTCGGCACGCCCACGACGGTGATCTTCGCCTCGCTGCGGTCGTGCGCGACGCCCGAGATGATCGGCTGTTCCACGGGTTCCTCCACGGCGTGGGAGCTGAGGCCGGCGGGGACGGGGGAGTCCGTCACCCAGGTGCCCTCGTGCGCGCTGAAGGAGCTGCGCACGTGGATGGGCAGGTCGTAGTTCCGCGCGTACTCCACGCAGCGCAGCATGAGGATCTTCGCCCCGCACGCGGCCATCTCCAGCATCTCCTCGCTGGCGATGCGGCCGATCTTGCGCGCGGTGGGCACGATGCGCGGGTCGGCGGTGAACACGCCGTCCACGTCGGTGTAGATCTCGCAGACGGCGGCCTCCAGGGCCGCCGCCAGCGCCACGGCGGTGGTGTCCGAGCCGCCGCGGCCGAGGGTGGTGATGTCCTTGGTGTCCTGGCTGACGCCCTGGAAGCCGGCGACGATGGCGATGGCGCCCTCGTCCAGCGCGGTGCGGATGCGCCCGGGCGTGACGTCGATGATGCGCGCGCGCCCGTGCGCGGAGTCGGTGATGACGCCCGCCTGCGAGCCGGTGAAGGAGCGCGCCTGCAGGCCGAGGTTGTTGATGGCCATCGCCAGCACGGCCATGGAGATGCGCTCGCCGGCAGTCAGCAGCATGTCCAGCTCGCGCGCCGGCGGCACGGGGGTGACCTTCTCGGCCAGCTCGATCAGCTCGTCGGTGGTGTCGCCCATCGCGGAGACCACCACGACGACCTCGTGGCCGGCGCGCTTGGTCGCCGCGATCCGCTTGGCGACGCGCTTGACCCCGTCGGCGTCAGCGACCGAGGAACCGCCGTACTTCTGCACCACGAGAGCCACGACGGGCGATTCTACGGAAGGGGCGCGGGTGCTCCCGCCCCTGCTCACGCGCCCGGGCGCGCGCCGGGCAGACCGCGCCCGGCGCGCGCGGCCCGCTGGGCGTTCTGCTCAGCGCTCAGGGGTGCAGGGCGTCGAACTCCGCGTCCGAGGCGGTCTCGGCGTCCACGTCCAGGCGCAGGTGGGCCAGCACCGACTGCAGCACCCGCAGCGCCGCGGTGGCCCGCGTGCCCCACGAGGACAGGTAGGAGAACTGCCACCACCACAGCGCCTCGGTGACCTCGCCGCGCTCGAAGTGGCGCAGCCCGTGCACCAGGTCCGCCGCCACCGAGGCCAGGTCGTCCGAGAGGGCCCCGCGCACCAGCGCCGCGTCCGTCAGCGGGTCCACGACCTCGGCGTAGTCGTCCAGGCCCTCCAGGACGTTGGCCAGGCTGGCGCGCACCGGGTCCACGTCCGGGTCCGGGCCGGCGTCCGGCTCGAAGCGGCGCGCGGGCACCACGTCGGCCACCGCGCCCAGGCGCGCGCCCGCCACCTGCACCTGCGCGACCGCCAGCAGCAGCACCGACAGGGCGGTGGAGCCCATCTGCCCGCTGGCCACCTCGGTGACCGCGTCGAGGTAGGCACGCGCCTCCACGGCCGTGGCCGCCGCCAGCTCGGCCATCTCCACGGCCTCGGCCGCCTCGGCCCCGGTGGTCTCCACGGTCGCGCCCAGCGCCTCGTCAGGCATCGAGGGCCCTCCGCCCGGCGAACGCGCGCCCGAGGGTGACCTCGTCGGCGTACTCCAGGTCGCCGCCCACGGGCAGGCCCGAGGCCAGGCGCGTGACCCGCAGCCCCATCGGCCGCAGCAGCCGCGCCAGGTACGTGGCGGTCGCCTCGCCCTCGAGGTTGGGGTCGGTGGCGATGATCGTCTCGGTGACCTCGCCGGAGCTCAGCCGCGCCAGCAGCTCGCGCACCCGCAGGTCGTCCGGGCCCACGCCCTCCATCGGGCTGATCGCCCCGCCCAGCACGTGGTAGCGGCCGCGGAACTCGCGGGTGCGCTCGATGGCCACGACGTCCTTGGACTCCTCGACCACGCAGATCACCGACGCGTCGCGGCGCGGGTCCCTGCACACCCGGCACAGCTGCTCCTGCGCGACGTTGCCGCACACCTCGCAGAAGCGCACCCTGCTCTTGACCTCGGTGAGGACTTCGGCGAGGCGGCGCACGTCGGCCGCGTCGGCGGACAGCAGGTGGAACGCGATGCGCTGCGCGCTCTTGGGCCCGACCCCGGGCAGCCGTCCGAGCTCGTCGATCAGGTCCTGGACGACTCCTTCGTACACGGGGTGAGCCTACGTGCCGCCACCGACAGCGGGCACCGCCCGCGAGAGCCCCTCAGGACCCGCCGGCGCCCGTCAGAGCCCGTCAGAGCCCGTCGTCGGTGGAGATGACCGTGCCGCCCAGCAGCTGCTCGACGACCACCGCGCCCACGAGCTGGGAGTCCTCGGCGTCCTCGTCGTCGCGGCTGGGCACGTCCTCCTCCAGCGGCCCGGGCGCCACGACCGCCGGCGCCGGGCGGCGCACCGGCTGGGGCGCCTGCCGGGGGGCGTGCTGCTGCGGCGCGTGCTGCTGGGGCGCCTGCTGGGGGGCGTGCTGCTGCGGGGCCGCGGGGCGCCGGGGCGCCGACAGGTGCTCCTCGCCGGGGTCGTCGATGGGCGCCTCGGGCGGTGGCACGTCGTCGTCGGGACCCACCAGGCCCGCCGGGACCGCGTGCCGGGGCTGCTGCGCCTGCTGGGGGGCGTGCTGCTGCGGCGCGTGCTGCTGCTGGGGGGCGTGCTGCTCGGTCCGCGGGCGGGCCGCTGCGGCGCCGCGCCCGCCGCGCGGGCCGGCGCCGCGCCCGCCGCGGGGTGCGGCGCCCTCCGCCCCGGCGGCCTGCACGCCCGCCTCGATGCCGGTGACCTCCAGCAGCGCCTCGCCGACGAACCCGGCGTGGTTGCCGCGCCCGAACGCCGAGGCCAGGCCGGGGGTCTTGAACTGCAGCACCAGCACGCCGCCGCGGCAGTCCTGCACCGTGGCGTTCTCCGCGACCAGCGACCACGTGGTCCGCTTGATGCGGAACAGCGCGCCGAGCACGTCCACCCACAACCGGCGCACCGTCTCCGCCTCGGAGGCGGCTTCGGCGCTCGCGGGCGCGGGCTGCCCGGCGGGCGCGGGCGCGGCGGGCGCGCTGGACGCCGCGGGGGCCGCCGGGGAGGCCGCCGCGGGCGGCGGGGACCCCGGCGTGCGGGCGGTCGGCCAGCCGTCGTCCGCCACCGCCGCGGCCGCCTCCACCACGGGTGCGGGGGCCGGTGCGGGCGGCTCCACGACGGCCGCGGGGACCGGTGCGGGGGCCGGTGCAGCGTGGACGGCGGGTGCGGCGGGTGCGGCGGCCTCCTCGGCGGGTGCGGCGGCCTCCTCGGCGGGTGCGGCGGCCTCCTCGGCGGGCGCGGGGGCCGTGGTGGGCGCGGGGGCCGTGGTGCGCTCGGCGCGCTCCACGGGCGGGGCCGGGGGAGCGGCCGCGGGAGCGGGGGCGGCGGCCTGGGCGGCGGGCGCGGCCACCGGCAGTCCCGCGGCCAGGCGCCGCTCCAGCCGCTCCAGGCGCGGGCCCAGCCCGCCGTCGGCGTCGGCGCCGGGCAGCAGCAGGCGCGCGCACAGCAGCTCCAGCTGCAGGCGCGGCGAGGTCGCCCCGGTCATCTGCTCCAGGCCCGCGGCCACCACGTCCGCCGCCCGCGACAGCTCCGCGCGCCCCAGGTGCGCGGCCTGCGCGCGCAGGCGCTCCAGGGCGTCCTCGGGCACGGCCAGCGCGTCGGCGGCCCCGTCGCCGACGGCGGCGACGACCACGAGGTCGCGCAGCCGCTGCAGCAGGTCGTCGGCGAAGCGGCGCGGCTCCTGCCCGGACTCCACCACCCGCTCCACCGCGCGGAAGACCGTGGCCCCGTCGCCGGCGGCGATGGCCTCGACCACGTCGTCGAGCAGGGAGGCGTGCGTGTAGCCCAGCAGCGAGACGGCCGTGTCGTAGGTGACGCCCTCCTCGCCCGCGCCGGCGATGAGCTGGTCCAGCACCGACAGCGAGTCGCGCACCGAGCCGCCGCCGGCGCGCACCACCAGCGGCAGCACGCCCTTGCCGACCGCGACGCCCTCGCGCTCGGCGAGCTCGGCGAGGTAGGACGTCAGCCGGGCCGGCGGCACGAGGCGGAACGGGTAGTGGTGGGTGCGCGAGCGGATCGTGGTGAGGACCTTCTCCGGCTCCGTCGTGGCGAAGACGAACTTCACGTGCGGGGGCGGTTCCTCGACCGTCTTCAGCAGGGCGTTGAAGCCCTGCTGGGTGACCATGTGCGCCTCGTCGAGGATGTAGACCTTGAAGCGGTCGCGCGCCGGGGCGAAGGAGACCCGCTCGCGCAGGTCGCGCGCGTCGTCGACGCCGCCGTGGCTGGCCGCGTCGATCTCCACCACGTCCACGCTGCCGGGACCGCCGGTGGCGAGGTCGGTGCACGAGTCGCACGTGCCGCAGGGGGTGGGCGTCGGGCCGGCGGCGCAGTTCAGGCAGCGGGCCAGGATGCGCGCGCTGGTGGTCTTGCCGCACCCGCGCGGGCCGGAGAAGAGGTAGGCGTGGGTGACGCGGCCCTTGGCGATCGCCTGCGACAGCGGCACGGTGACGTGCTCCTGCCCGATGACCTCCGCGAAGCTCTCGGGCCGGTAGCGGCGGTACAGGGCGCTCGTCACGACCCCGAGGCTAACCCGCGCCGGGGACAGGCCGGGAGGGATGGAGGGACCCCCCGCGCACCCGCCAGAGCCCGCCTACCCTTGCTGCCTTCCGGCCCTGGGGGGGTTCAGCTGGATGACGCCGCACGAGGGGTCTGCGACCACTGTACGGGCCGTGGCGCGGTGCGGTCCAACCGCCCCCGCGAACCCCCGGTGCACCCCCCGGGTGCGCCCGGCGCGCACCCCTCCGGTCGAGGGCACCCCCGCGGGCGCGCTACGCTGGGAGCACTGGAGGATTCGCCTAGTGGCCTATGGCGCACGCTTGGAAAGCGTGTTGGGTTAACGCCCTCGCGGGTTCAAATCCCGCATCCTCCGCCGGCCGAGGGGCCCGGACCCGCACCGCGGGTCCGGGCCCCTCGTCGTCCGCCACCCCGGTGCGCGGCACCCTCCTCGCGCGTCCTGCCCCGCCGCCGGGGCCCCGCCGCCTACACTCACCCAGCGTGATCTTCCAGGCCGTCGGCGAGGGGCGCCCCTACCCGCAGCACGGGTACGAGACCACGGGGCAGTGGTCGGGGGTGCCGCCGCGCCAGGTCCGCCTGGACGAGCTGACGACCACCCGGCGCACCCTGGACCTCGACGCGCTGCTGGCGGAGGACTCCACCTTCTACGGCGACCTGTTCGCCCACGTCGTGGCCTGGCGCGGGCGCATGTACCTGGAGGACGGCCTCCACCGCGCCGTGCGCGCGGCGCTGCACCAGCGACAGGTGCTGCACGCGCGCGTGCTGACGCTGCCCGACTGACCGAGGGGGGACCGTGCCCGAGGACCGCGACGACGAGGTGCCGTACCGCGAGCGCGAGGACCGCGCGCCGTACGGGGAGGGCGACGAGGACGAGCTGCCCGAGGTCTCCGACGACCTCGACGACGCCTCGTACGAGCGGCTGCAGCGCCGCCGGCTGTGGCGGCGCCGGCGCCAGCGCGCCGTCTTCGCCGTGCTGGTGCTGCTCGTGCTGGGCGTCGGCGGCGGCGCCGCGCTGCTGTGGACGGGGCGCTGGCAGCCCGGCGACGAGGTCCCCGCGGTCGCGGGCCCCTCGTGCGCGCCGGCCGTCGAGCAGCCGCTGCTGCCCCCGGCGGAGGCGCCCGTGGAGGTGCTCAACGGCACGGACCGCTCCGGCCTGGCCGCCGGGGTGGCCGAGGAGCTGCGCGGGCGCGGCTTCACCGTCACCCGGGTGGGCAACGCCGCCGTGGACGCCGGGCCCGTGACCGCGGTGGTGCGCCACCCCCCGGACCGGCTGGCCCAGGCCCGCACCGTGGCCGCCCGCGTGCCCGAGGCCCAGCTGGTCGAGGACCCCGCCGTCGCGGTGGTGGAGCTGGTGCTCGGCACCGCCTACCAGCAGCTGCTGGCCGAGGACGCGCTCGCGCCCCCGCCGCCGCCCCCGCCGGGCGCCCCGCCGGCGTGCTGAGCGCCGCCGCGCGCGTGCCGGGCGCGACCCCGCCCGGCACGACGAAGGCCCCCGGCTCCGCGGAGCCGGGGGCCTTCGCCCTTCGAGCGGTGGCGGTGGGATTTGAACCCACGGAGGAGTCGCCCCCTCACACGCTTTCGAGGCGTGCTCCTTAGGCCGCTCGGACACACCACCGTCGGCAACGATACACGGTGCCGACCCGTCAGCCGTCCCGCCAGCCGTCCCGCCCGGCGCCGCGCCCGGCGCCCGCGCTCAGCCGCGCCGCTCGGCGAAGAACCCGTCCAGCAGCGCGGAGCACTCCTCCTGCCGGACGCCGCCGGCGACCTCGACGACGTGGTTCAAGCGCCGGTCGCGCACCACGTCGCGCAGCGAGCCGGCCGCCCCGAAGCGCGGGTCCCACGCCCCCAGCACCAGCCGCTCCACGCGGGCGAGCACCAGCGCGCCGGCGCACATCACGCACGGCTCCAGCGTCACCACGAGGGTGCAGCCGTCCAGGCGCCAGCTGCCGCGCGCGCGGGCCGCCGCCCGCAGCGCCAGCACCTCCGCGTGCGCGGTGGGGTCCTGCGCCGCCTCGCGCTCGTTGCGGCCGGTGCCGAGCACGGCGCCGTCGGGGCCGAGGACCACCGCGCCCACCGGCACGTCCCCCGTGGCGAGGCACGCCCGCGCCTCCTCCAGCGCCAGGCCCATCCACCGCGCCCAGCGCGGCGGCTGCGCCAGCCCGCTCAGCGCAGCGACTCCAGCACGTCGGCGAACCCGAGCAGCTCCCCGACCTCCACCGTCGCCGCGGACGGGTCCGCGCCGGAGGCGGCCAGGCGCACCAGCACCGCCGCCGGGCAGCCCAGGTCCGCCAGCAGCTCCGGGTCCCCGGCCCACGCGTCGTCGAGCACGCCGGCCGCCGCGCCGGCCGCGGCGCCCGCGCCGTCCGCCCGCTCGCCGTCGCCGTCCTCGTCGTCCTCGCCGTCGTCCTCGTCGTCGCCGTCCTCCCCGGCGTCGTCCGCAGCCGCGCCGGCGCCGGCGGACGCCGGCACGGCGGGGGGCAGTTCGGCGAACAGCTCCGCGCGGGAGCTGTCGGCGGCGGCCACGGCGTCGGAGACGAACACCCGCACGTCCTCGCCGTCGGTGCGCACGAGCGCGAACCACTCGTCCTCGCGCTCGAGGACCGCCACGACGAGCGCGTCGTCGCCCACGGCCCCGCGCAGCACGTCGCCGAGCTCGTCGGGGGAACCGGCCTCGAGGTCCACGTCGACGGAGCGCCAGCCGTCGCCGTCGGGGGTCAGCACAGCGGTGAAGTACGCCACGTGACCATGGTGGCAGCACGTTCGCGGCTGCCGCCAGCACGGTCGCGGTGAGTAGGTTGTGCCCTCGTGCGCCTCTCCGTCATCGACCACCCCCTCGTCGCCCACAAACTCACCGCGCTGCGCGACGCGAGCACCGACTCACCCACCTTCCGCCGGCTGGCCGACGAACTCGTCACCCTGCTGGCCTACGAGGCCACCCGCGAGGTGCGCGTCGAGCCGCACCCGGTGCGGACGCCCGTCGCCCCCACCACCGGGGTGCGGCTGACCTCGCCCAAGCCGATCGTCGTGCCGATCCTGCGCGCGGGCCTCGGCATGCTCGACGGCATGGTGCGCCTGCTGCCCACCGCGGAGGTCGGTTTCCTCGGCATGATCCGCGACGAGACGACGCTGCAGGCCACCACGTACGCCAACCGGTTGCCCGACGACCTCTCCGGCCGGCAGTGCTACGTGCTCGACCCGATGCTCGCCACCGGCGGCACGCTCGTCGCGGCGGTGCGCTACCTGCTCGACCGCGGCGCCGACGACGTCACCGCCCTGTGCCTGCTGGCCGCGCCCGAGGGGCTGGAGGTCGTGCGCTCCGCCTTCGACGAGCACGCCCACGTCAGCGTCGTCACCGCCGCCGTCGACGAGCGCCTCGACGAGCAGGGCTACATCGTCCCGGGCCTGGGCGACGCCGGCGACCGCCTCTACGGCGTCGTCTGAGCCCACCCGTCCCCGCGCCCGCCCCGCCCCGCCGGGTCCCCGACAGGTCCGCTGCGCCCGGCGCGTGCTGGCCCGGCGCGCGCGCCGCGTCCGGCAGGATGTCGCCCGGTCGCGGGTGGCCCGGTGGCCCCCGGCGTGCAACGACCGCGAGCAGCGTTCCAGGAACGCGGTGAGGAGCTGGGCATGAGGTGGCGCCGGGTTCTGGGCTGGGCCCTGGTGGTGTTCGCGCTGTACGCCGTCTACAGCGCGCCGGAGTCCGCGGCGGCGTTCGTGCGCGGCGTCGGGGAGGCGCTGGGCACGCTGGTCGACAGCATCGCCGCGTTCTTCGACGGCCTGCTGCGCTGAGCGGGCGGCGTCGACGTGGTGCGCCGCCGCGAGCGGGCCTCCTCCGGGACCTCGCCCGTCGAGCTGGCCGCGGCCGACGAGGCCGACCCGGACCGCGAGGACCTGCCGCGCTGGGTGAAGCGGCGGCTGCTGGCCGGTGAGCGCACCCGCGTGGCCGTGCAGCGCCACTGGGCCCAGCTCGCCGGCACCGTCGCCGGGGTGGTCGCCGGCTTCCTGGCCGTGCTGTGGCTGGGCGTGCGCCTGCCGCCCGACCCGCCGGTGCTGCGCGACGGGCTGTTCCTGCTCTGGCTGGTGCTGCTCGCCCGCGCGGTGTGGCGGCTGTTCCTGTGGCGCAACGGGTGGTTCATCGCCACCGACAAGCGCCTGCTGCTCACCCGCGGGGTGGTCAACCGCCGCACGGCGATGATGCCGCTGACCAAGGTGACCGACATGAGCTACAACCAGTCGGTGGCCGGGCGGCTGCTGGGGTACGGGGAGTTCGTGCTGGAGTCCGCCGGCCAGGACCAGGCGATGCGGCGCATCGACTGGGTGCCCGACCCCGACGAGAAGTACCGCGACCTGTGCGAGGTCATCTTCGGGCGCCCCGCCGCCCCCTCCGCGGACCCGAGCGCCGCGCCCGCGGGGCCCGCCGCCGCGGCCGGGCAGGTCGTGCTCGCGGGCACCGGGCGGCGTCGCCGGCGGCGGGCTGGACGCCGGGAGCGCCGGAGCTCCTCCGAGGGCTGATGAGCCCCCGCACGCGCGAGGGGGCGGGGTCCCGTGGACCCCGCCCCCTCGCGCGCGCTGCCCCGCTCAGGCGGTGGCGGCGCGGAACCGGTCGATGATGCTCGTGGAGATCGGGCCGCGCGGGGCGACCGTGATGCCGTTCTCCGCGGCCCACTGGCGCACCGCGCGCGCGTCGACGGCACCGGCGGGCGTCGCGGCCGGAGCGGACTTCTTCGCGGCGGGAGCGGACTTCTTCGCGGCCGGCGCGGGCTCCGCCGGCGCAGCCGACTTCGCGGCCGGCGCCGACTTGGCGGCCGGGGCCGACTTCGCCGCGGACCTGCCGGCGGACTTCGCGGCCGGGCGGCGCGAGGAACCGCGCTTGGCGGGCGCCGGGGCCTCGGCCGCCTCGGCCGCCGCGGGAGCGGTTTCGGCGGCCGGCTCCGGCGTGGGCTCCTGCTCGGGGGCGGCCTGCGGGGCGGGAGCGGCCTTCTTCGAGGCCGCCTTCTTCGCGGGGGCGGTCTTGGCGGGCGCGGTCTTCGCGGGGGTGGCGGCCTTCGCGGGCGCGGCCTTCTTGGCCGGGGCGGCCTGCGCCGGGGCGGTGGTGCTCGACAGCGCCGCCGGCAGGTCCTCCCAGGACACGGACGTCGGGGCCTTGGAGGTCGAGGGGTTCCAGGAGACGCCGTTCGCGTTGACGGTGAACGTGCCGATGCGGCGACCGTTGCGCTTCACGGGGATCTCGAGGTCCACCGCGCCGACGGGCAGTTCGGTGGCCACCTTCAACGCGACGTCGTGGCTTGCCATGCTGGGCTCCTGGGAGGGGGAGTGGGTTGATTGAGGCTGAACACCATGAAACCACAGTTCTTCCGGGGTTCGCGCTCGGAGAGCCCTTTCCCGATCGGCCCGGCGGTGTTCTGCGCGCGCACCCGGACCGCCGTTCCCGCGGGTCCTTCCCGCGCCCCCGCGCGCAACTGCCGGGCCGCTGCCGGGAACACCCCGGAACGGCCGCGCACCGGGCGTTCGCGCCGGGCGTTCGCGCCGGTGGGCGCCCCCCGGCGCGGCGCCGGGCGAACCGGGCGGGCCGGCTCGCGGCGGCCGGCGCGAAAAGCACCCGAACACCGCGCGGCGGTTGCTGTGAACACCCCGTGGAATGGCGGCGCGAACACCCCGGGAACGGGCGGCCGGCCGGTTCCCCGGGGTTCGGCCGGGGTTCGGCCGGGTTCACGCCGCGCGCCCCGGTGTTCCCCGGGGCGGTTCACCCGGGCGGGTGCGGACCCGGCCGCGCGGAACCCGGCCGGGTCCGGCCCCGGCGCGGCCCGCGGGCGCCCGGCGGCCGGGGGGTGGAACCCGGGCCGGTGCCGCGGGACGGGCCGCACGGGTGCGGGGCGTGAGCGCCGGCCGGCACCGGGGTGCGGTGCGGTTACGCGCCGGGCCAGGGTGCGGCGCGCGCCCGGCCCGGGTGCGGGCCCGGGCCGGGAGCCGCCCGCCGCCGGTGCCGCCGGGCCGGGAGCGCCCGGGGCGGGAGCGCCCGGGGCGGGGGCCCCGCGCGGGCGGCGCCGGCTGGTGACCCGTGCCGTGCGGGGGCGGTGGTGCCCCGGCTGGTGCCTCGCGGCGGCGAGGACGGGCGGCGGCGAGGACCGGTGGCGAGGACGGGCGGCGGCGGGCGACCGTGACGGGGTGGCAGCGGGGCCGCGCGCACGAGCGGCCGGCACCGCCCGGGCCGGCCGAGCGGGCCGCCGGTGGTGCGCGGCGCGCCGACGGCGGCGAGGCGGGCCTGGACGACGAAGGGCGGGTCCCCCGAGGGGGACCCGCCCTGTGCGGCCGGCTGGCCGTGGTGCGCCCGAAGGGACTCGAACCCCTAACCTTCTGATCCGTAGTCAGATGCTCTATCCGTTGAGCTACGGGCGCCGGTGCCGCGTTGCCGCAGCAGCCGTCGACTACTGTAGCGGCCCGTCGCCCGGAGCACCAATCGGTTGCGGCGCAACGGCTCAGGGCCCCGAACGGCGCTCGCGGCGGCGGGCGCGGACCGCTCGGGCACGTCGCGGACGGGGCGCCGGCGGCGCCGCGGGCGGAGACGACGAGAGCCCCGTCCGCGGTGCGGACGGGGCTCTCGGCCCTGCGGAGGTGGCGGGATTTGAACCCGCGAGGGGGTTGTAGCCCCCAACCCGCTTAGCAGGCGGGCGCCATAGACCGGACTAGGCGACACCTCCAACGCCTGAGAGGTTACCAGCCGCCGCGTGCGAGCATCGCGGGCGATGAGCGCCGACGTCCCCTCCCCGCCCTCCCCGACCTCCCCGTCCCCCGCCCGCCGCCCGCGCCGGCGCGCCGTCGTCGCCGGGGGGGCCGCCGCGGTCGCGGGCGGCGCGCTGTGGCTGCGCGCGCGCGACGACGACGGCGCCGGCGCGCGCCGGCTGGCCGACGAGGTCGCCGCCGGCTGGGCGGCCGGCACCTGGCGCCCGGAGCTGTTCGCCGCCGCCACCGGGAGCCTCCCGGCCGACCTGGGCGCCGAGTACGCGCGCCTGGCCGGCCGCCTGGCGGCGGCCCCGCCCGCGGTCGCCGTCGCGTCGGTGGACGCCGAGCGCGCCGGGGACGGCGCCGCCGAGGCCGTCCTCGACGTCTCCTTCGACCTGGCCGGCGCGCACGGCGCCGCCGCGGGCACCGCCTTCGCGTACACCACCGCCCTGCGGCTGCGCCGCGGCGACGACGAGGCGTGGCGGGCGCTGTGGGAGCCGGCGCTCGTGCACCCGGCGCTGGCCGACGGCTCCGTCCTGCGCCTGGAGCGCACCGCGCCCGAGCGCGCCGACGTCCTCGGCCGCGACGGGACCGCCGTGGTCACCGCCACCGAGGTGGTGCAGGTCGGGGTGCAGCCCTCGCGCACCACCGACCCGGAGGCCACCGCCGCCGCCCTGGCGCAGGTGCTGGACGTGGACGCCGCCGCCCTCGCCGCGCGGGTGCGCCAGGCGGCGCCCGACGCGTTCGTCGACGTCATCACCCTGCGCCGCCCCGACTACGACGACCGGCGCGCGGCCCTGCAGCCGGTCCCCGGCGCGGTCTTCCGCACCTCCACGCTGCCGCTGGCGCCCACCCGCGCCTTCGCCCGCGGCCTGCTGGGCACGGTCGGGCAGGCCACGGCCGAGGTCGTCGAGGCCTCCGGCGGTCGCTACGCGGCCGGCGACCTCGCGGGCCTGTCGGGGCTGCAGGAGCGCTACGACGAGCGGCTGGCCGGCCGCGTCGGCGTCCTCGTGCGCACCGACGGCGGCACCGGCGCGGGGCGCGAGCTGTTCTCCGCGCCGCCGGTGGCCGGCGAGCCGGTGCGCACCAGCCTGGACGCCGACGTGCAGCAGGCCGCCGACGACGTCCTGGACACCGCACCGTCGGCGGCCGCGCTGGTGGCCGTGGACACCACCACCGGGGAGGTGCTGGCGGTGGCGAACTCCCCGGCCGACGAGGGCGACCGGGCGCTGACCGGGCGCTACCCGCCGGGCTCGACGTTCAAGGTGGTCACCACCGCGGCCCTGCTGGCCGGCGGCCTCGACCCCGAGGAGGTCGTGCCGTGCGCGCCCACCGCCGTCGTGGACGGGCGCTCCTTCCGCAACTTCGAGGGCGAGGCGTTCGGCGACGTGCCCTTCCGCACCGACTTCGCGCAGTCGTGCAACACCGCGTTCGTCACCCTCAGCCCGCGCCTGGCCGACGACGCCCTGCCGCTGACCGCCGCGCAGCTGGGCGTGGGCGCGCGGTGGTCCACCGGCGTGGAGGCCTTCGCCGGCGAGGTGCCGGCCGCGGAGTCGGCGGTGGACCTGGCCGCGGCCAGCTTCGGCCAGGGCCGCACCCTCGTCAGCCCGCTGGCGATGGCCGTGGCCGCCGCGTCGATCGCCGCCGGGCAGCTGCGCCGGCCCGCCGTCGTGCTGGAGCCCGCGCCGCCGCCGGCGCCGCAGCCGCCCGCGCCGGTGGACCCGGCGGTGCTGGCGACCGTGGGCGCCCTGATGCGCGAGGTGGTCACCTCCGGCACGGCCACGGTGCTGGCCGCGGTGCCGGGCGCCCCGGTGCACGCCAAGACGGGCACCGCGGAGCACGGCACGGGGGACCCGCTGCCCACGCACGCGTGGACGATCGGCTACCAGGGCACGCTCGCCTTCGCGGTCTTCGTCGCCGACGGGGCCAGCGGCGGGTCCGTGGCGGCGCCGCTGGCCGCCGACTTCCTCGCGCGCCTGGCGCCGCTGCGCCCCTGAGGCGCCCGCCCGCGGCTCGCGCGGAGCTCGCGCAGGGCCCGCGCAGGGCCCGCGCGCGAGGCGTGGAGAACTCGTCAGCGTCGAGGAATTGCCAGCGGCGCTCCGATGAGGTCAAATGTCGGAGTACGCCTACGGGCGACGGCGGCGCCGGCTCATCCCCCCCGAGCCGGACCGTGGACGGCCCCCGCTCCCCCCCAGCGGGGGCCGTCGCCTTTCCCCCTCCAGGCCTCCCCGGGTCGCCCCGCGCCGCCGTGTCCACACCCCGGCCGCGCCGCTGCGCACCCACAGCCGCACCCGGCGCACGCCGGGCGCGCCGCCGGGCGGCAGCACGGTGGTCGCGACCACCGCGACCGCCAGGAGGACCCCGTGCCCGCAGACCCGCGCCCCCGCCGCCCCGCCGAGGACCCCGGGCCCGGTGCCGCGCTGCTGACCGACGACGACGCGCTGGCCGCGGCCGTCCTGCGGCTGGCCGGCGCCGCCGGCTGCGCGGTGCTGCGCGAGGTCCCGCCCGCCCTCGAGGCGCCCCCGCTGCTCCTCGTCGGCGCCGACGCCGGTGCCGCCGCCGTCGCCGCCGCCCGCGAGCGCGGGGCGGGCGAGGTCGTGCTGGTCGGGTGCGCGCCGGTGGGGCCGCAGTGGTGGCGCCGCGCCGCCGAGCTCGACGCCGACCACGCCGCGCTGCTGCCCGAGGCCGAGCCGTGGCTGCTGGACCGCCTGCTCGACGCCGCGGGCGGGCGGCGGCCGGCGGGCCGGGTGGTCGGCGTGGTCGGCGGTTGCGGGGGCGGCGGGGCCAGCGTCCTGGCCGCCGCCCTGGCCGAGGCCGCCGCCACCACAGGCGACGTGCTGCTGCTGGACGCCGACCCGGGCGCCGGCGGGCTGGACCTGCTCGTGGGCGCCGACCAGCTGCCGGGCCTGCGCTGGGGCGACCTGGCCGGCGTCTCCGGGCGGCTGCGCCCCGACGTGCTGCGCTCGACGGTGCGCCTGGGCGAGGGCCTGCACCTGCTGGCCGGGGACCGCCGCGCCGGCGCCGCGCCCGGTGGGCAGGCCCTGGGCGCGGTGCTGCGCGCGGCGCGCGACACCTTCGCCACGACGGTCGTGGACCTGCCGCGCGGACGGCTGGAGCAGCTCGGCGCGGGCGTGCTCGGCGCCTGCGAGGAGGTGCTGGTCGTCGCGCCCGCCACCACTCGCGCGGCCGCGGCGGCCTGCGGCACCGTCGACGAGGTGCGCCGGCTGGCCGGCACCGGCACCGGCGCCGCGGTGCGCCTGGTGCTGCGCGACGTCGGCTCCGGCGCCGACCCCGGGGTCCTCGCCGACGTCGTCGGTGCGCCGCTGAGCGCGGTGCTGCGCCCCGAGCGCGACCTCGAGCCCTGCCTGGAGCGCGGGGAGGGCCTGCCCGCCGGCCGGCGCAGCGCCGTGCGCGGCTTCGCCACCCGCTGGGCGGCCACCGCCCCGGCCCGGTGAGCGGCCCGGTGAGCGGCCCGGTGGTGGGCGCGGGGGTCGGCGCGGGGGTCGCCGACCTCGCCGAGCGGGTGCGCGCCCGCCTGAGCGGGCCGGTGGACCCGGTGGCGGTGGCCGCGGCCGCGCGCGCCGAGGGCGTCGTGCTGGGCGCGGCCGCCCTGCTGCGCCTGGTCGACGACGTGCGCGACCGCGTCAGCGGCGCCGGCCCGCTGCAGCCCCTGCTCTCCCGCGAGGGCGTCACCGACGTCCTCGTCAACGGCGGCGGGCGGGTGTGGGTCGACGACGGCGCGGGCCTGCACCCGGCCGGCGTGGAGGTCGGCGGCGAGGAGCGGGTGCGGGCGCTGGCGGTGCGGCTGGCCGCCGGGGCCGGGCGCCGGCTCGACGAGGCCAGCCCCTTCGTCGACGCCCGCCTGGCCGACGGCACCCGCCTGCACGCCGTCCTGCCGCCGCTGGCGCCGGAGGGCACCTGCATCAGCCTGCGGGTGCCCGCGCTGCGGCGCTGGCGGCTGGAGCAGCTCGCCGACGCCGGCGCGGTGCCCACCGCCTGGCTGCCGCTGCTGCGCGCGGTCGTGGCCGCCCGGCTGTCCGTGCTGGTCAGCGGCGGCACGGGAGCGGGCAAGACCACGCTGCTGCAGGCGCTGCTGGGCGAGGTCGACCCCCGCGAGCGCATCGTGCTCGTGGAGGACTCCGGCGAGCTGCGCCCGGACCACCCGCACGTCGTGCGCCTGGAGGCGCGCCGCGACAACGTCGAGGGCCGCGGCGGCGTGGGCCTGGACGTCCTGGTGCGCCAGGCGCTGCGGATGCGCCCGGACCGCCTCGTGGTCGGCGAGTGCCGCGGCGCGGAGGTGCGCGACCTGCTCGCCGCGCTGAACACCGGGCACGCCGGCGGCGCCGGCACCGTGCACGCCAACACCGCCGCCGACGTCGTGCCCCGGCTGCACGCCCTGGCGGCCGCCGCCGGCTCCTCGCCCGAGGCGGTCGACGCGCAGCTGCTGGCCGGCGTCGACGTCGTCCTGCACGTGGCCCGCCGCGGCGAGCGGCGCGGCCTGGTGGAGGTCGCCCTCGTGGGCCCGGTGGCCGGCGGGCGCGCCGGCGTGCTCCCCGCGCTGCGCCGCGACCCCGAGGGCGCCGAGCACCGCGGGCCCGGCTGGGAGGCGCTCGCCGCCGCGCTGGCGCCGCTGTGAGCGCCGTCGTCGTCGCGCTGCTGCTGGGGGCCGCGGTGGTGCTCGCGGGGCACCGCGCGCCCGGCCGGCCCGCCCCGGCGCCCCGGCCGCCGGGCCGGCTGCGCGCCCGTGCCGGGCGGGGGGACGGGCGCGGGCGGGGGAGCGCGCGGCGCCCGCCGGAGGAGGACCTGCTCGACGGCGCCCGGCTCGCCGAGCGCGTCGCGGCGCTGCTGCGCGCCGGGCTGGTGCCCGCGCAGGCCTGGGAGCACGCCCGCGCGAGCGGCGCGCAGCGGGCCGCCGGCCCCGGCGGGGTGCCGGGCGGGCCGGGGGGGGGGCCAGGGGGGGGGCCGGGGGG
>NZ_JBJLRD010000042.1:0-41133 GCF_050871305.1 Kineococcus gypseus
CGGCGAGCGCACCCGGGAGGGCAACGACCTGATCGCCGAGATGGCCGAGGCCGGTGTCTTCGACAAGACCGCGCTGGTCTTCGGGCAGATGGACGAGCCGCCGGGCACGCGCCTGCGCGTGGCGCTGAGCGCGCTGACGATGGCGGAGTACTTCCGCGACGTGCAGAAGCAGGACGTGCTGCTGTTCATCGACAACATCTTCCGCTTCACCCAGGCCGGTTCGGAGGTCTCCACGCTGCTGGGGCGCATGCCCTCCGCGGTGGGTTACCAGCCGACCCTGGCCGATGAGATGGGCGTCCTGCAGGAACGCATCACGTCGGTGAGGGGGAGGTCCATCACGTCCCTCCAAGCCGTGTTCGTCCCCGCGGACGACTACACGGACCCCGCGCCCGCGACCTCGTTCGCGCACCTGGACGCGACCACGGAGCTCTCCCGCGAGATCGCCTCGCGCGGTCTGTACCCGGCGGTGGACCCGCTGGCCTCGACCAGCCGGATCCTGGACCCGTTGTACATCTCCAAGGAGCACTACGACACCGCGGTGCGGGTGAAGCAGATCCTGCAGCGCAACAAGGAGCTGCAGGACATCATCGCGATCCTGGGTGTGGACGAGCTGAGCGAGGAGGACAAGCTGACCGTCTCGCGGGCGCGGCGCATCCAGCAGTTCCTGTCGCAGAACACGTACATGGCGGAAAAGTTCACCGGGGTGGCCGGCTCGACGGTGCCGTTGAAGGAGACGATCGAGGGCTTCTCGAAGATCGCCGACGGGGAGCTGGACCACGTGGCGGAGCAGGCGTTCTTCAACGTCGGTGGCCTGGAGGACGTCGAGCGCAACTGGGCCCGCATCCAGAGGGGGAGCTGAACCGCCGCTACCCCAGGTGCTCGTCGGCGGCGTCCTGGTCGGACTCGAAGATGCGGACCTCCACGATCCTGCCGTCGCGCACCCGGTACGTGTTCAGCCGCAGCAGCTCGAAGGGCCCACCACCCGCCGGTCCCGCACCCTCGCCGACCTCACCACCCTCACCGTCCCCGGGGCCGCCGAGCACCTCGCGCACCAGCACCCCCACGTGCTCGCGGCCCTCCAGCACGTCCAGGACCTCCACGCGCGCCCGGCCACCGAAGCGCTCCAGGACGGCACGGATGTAGCCCTCCACCTCGGCGCGCCCCTGCTTGCGCCCGGCCAGCGCGGATCGCCCGGGGACGTAACCGGTGACGTCGGGGGCGAAGTGGTCGAAACCCTCCTCCCACCGGCCCGCCGTCATGGCCCGCAGGTAGCTGTGCACCACGTCCGCCGCACCCATCTCAGCCTCCCTCGCCGGAACCCGCCGGAACCCGTTGACACCCGTCGTGCGTGGTCCTGCCCGCGGTGGCGGTGCGCGGTCGATCGCGCGGACCCCTGCAGGGTAGGGAGGCAGCAGCCGGATACACAACCATGGTTGTGCGGTTGAACCGCCGGGCTCCGGGCGGGTTCAGCGCGGCGGGGCGACGGCGCGGCGCACCGCGGCGGCCAGCGCCGCCCTGCGCCGCTCGTGCACCGCGGCGGGGTCGTCCGCCGCGGCGGCGAGCAGGATGCTGGCCGGGCTCCAGGACATCGCCATGGCCACGACGAGGGAGAGCACGTCGGCGGGGTCGAGGTCCGGGTCGACGTGGCCGTCGCGCTGGGCAGCGGCGATCAGCGCCACCTTGGGCGCGCTGTGGTCGACGCCGTCGGCGAAGAGATCCCCGCCGTCGCCGTGGCGCTCGAGCCGGGACCACGTGGCCAGGCGCACGGCCTGCGGGTGGCGCAGGTAGGCGTCGTAGAGGGCGGTGGCGTAGCCCGGAAGGTCGGCGCCGTCCAGGGGCGCGGCGTTGACGATGAGCTCGAAGTGCTCGTCCAGCACGGCGTCGAACAGGCCGTCCTTGCTGCCGAAGTAGGCGTACATCTGCGCCTTGTTCGAGCGCGCCGCCACCGCGATGCGGTCCACCCGCGCCCCGGCGATGCCGTGGGCGGCGAACTCCTCGGTGGCGGCGTCGAGCAGCCGTCGCCGGGTGGCCGCAGCGTCTCGCACGCGCCCAGGGTACGGGCGACCGACCGGTCGGTTGTCTCGGCGGGGATGACGGGCTACCGTCACTACCGACCAGTTGGTAGCTTCACGTCCCCTCGGGAGCGACATGCCCGGCCCCTCCACCGCCACCGCCCACCAGGCCTCCTCCCCCGGCGCCCCGCTGCTGCCCGTGCGGATCACCCGCCGCGCGCTGCGGCCCGACGACGTCGCGGTCCGCGTCACCCACTGCGGCGTCTGCCACAGCGACCTGCACGCGCTGCGCGACCCCGGCGGCACCTTCCCGCTCGTGCCCGGCCACGAGTTCGTCGGCGAGGTCACCGCCGTCGGGGAGGAGGTGCGCGGCTTCGCCGTCGGGGACGCCGTCGCGGTCGGCAACATCGTCGACTCCTGCGGCACCTGCGACATGTGCCTGACGGAGCAGGAGAACTACTGCCGCGAGTTCCCGACCCTGACCTACGGCGGGCGCGACCGCCACGACGGCTCGCCGACGCTGGGGGCGTACTCCACGGCGGTGGTGGTGCGCGAGCGCTTCGTCCACCACCGCCCCGCCCACCTCGACCCCGCCGGCGTGGCGCCCCTGATGTGCGCCGGCATCACCGTGTGGGAACCCCTGCGGCGCTGGGGCGCCGGCCCCGGCACCCGCGTCGGCGTCGTCGGCCTCGGCGGGCTCGGGCACCTGGCGGTCAAGCTGGCCGCGGCCCTGGGCGCGCACGTGACCGTCTTCACGACCTCCGCCGCCAAGGCCGCGGACGCCACCGCCCTCGGCGCGCACCGCACCGTGGTCTCCACCGACGGCGAGGCGATGGCCGCCGCGCGCGGGTCCTGCGACCTGGTGCTGGACTGCGTGCCCGTCGCGCACGACCCGGCGCCGTACCTGCGGGTGCTGGCCCTCGACGGGACCCTGTGCTCGCTGGGGCACCTCGGCCCGGTCACCGTCGAGACCACCGACCTGCTCGTGGGACGCAAGTCGCTGGCCTCGGCCGGCAGCGGCGGGCACCGCTGGACCCGGGACCTGCTGGATTTCGCCGGCCGCCACGGCGTCACCGCCGACGTCGAGGTGCTGCCCTCGGCGCAGGTGGGCACCGCCCTGGAGCGCCTGGCGCGCGGCGACGTGCGCTACCGCTTCGTCCTGGACCTCTCCGACCTGCAGCACCCGTGAGGCCCCCCGCGGGCGCACCGCAGCCGTGATCTTCCCCTTCCGGGCGCACGGGCGGTCGGGCACACTCGCGCCGTGGAGCGTCAGGAGTTCGGTGCGGCCGTGCGCGCGCTGCGCGAGGCCACCGCCCCCGCCGCGGTCGGGCTGCCGGCGGGGAGCCGCCGGGTGCGCGGGCTGCGGCGCGAGGAGCTCGGCGAGCTCGCCGGGATGTCCGCGGACTACGTCCGCCGCCTGGAGCAGGGCCGCAGCCACCCCTCCGCCGGCGTGGTCAACGCCCTCGCCCGAGCGCTGCGCGTCGGGCGGGCCGACTACGAGCGGCTGTGCGCGCTGGCCGGCTACGCCGCCGCCGACGGGCGGGTGCCCACCGACCTCGGCCCGGGCGCGCGGCGGCTGCTGGAGCGGTTCTCGGACACCCCCATGATCGTCTCCGACGCGGCGATGAACGTCGTCGCCGTCAACAGCGCGTTCCTGGCCCTGGAGCACTGGAACCTCACCGGCGACCGCTGGCAGTGGAACGTCGCCTGGCGCCTCTTCCGCGACCCGTTCGAGGCCTTCAAGCAGTCCGCGGCCGACGCCGACGACAACGAGGCGGTCCTCGTGACGCAGCTGCGCAGCTCGCTGCTGCGCTACCCCGCCGACACCTCCCTGGCCGCGATGGTCGACGACATGCGCACCCGCAGCCGCCGCTTCGACGCGCTCTGGCGCGCACCGCGGCCGGTGGCGGCCTACGAGAGCAGCGCGACGATCACCCAGTCCGACGGGGGGTCGGTCACCGTGGTGGGCAACCTCATCTCCATCCCCGGGGACGACCTGGCGGCCGTGATGCTGACCGCGGCCCCGGGCTCGGCCGACGAGGCCCGGCTGGCGGAGCTGGTCGCCGCGAGCGACGGGCGGGCCGTCGTCGAGGTGGGCCGGGAAGCGGGTCAGGAGGTGGGTCAGGAGGCGGGCCGGAAGGTGGGCCGACTCGGCCCAGGCTGAGCGCGCCGGGACCTGCGAGCGTCGAGGACGTCACCAGGACCGCGGAACGGATCCGCGGGGCAGGCCGGTGGCACCCACGAGAGCAGGTGCAGCGGTGAAGGCAGTGCGCTTCCACGAGTTCGGCGGTCCCGAGGTCCTGCGGTACGAGGACGTCGAGACGCCCGTCCCCGGCCCGGGCGAGGTCCGCGTCCGCGTCGCCGCCACGTCGTTCAACGGCGTCGACGCGAACATCCGCGCCGGGTACATGCAGGGCCCGATCCCCGTCGCCCTCCCGCACACCCCCGGCCTCGACGTCGCCGGCACGGTCGACGCGCTCGGGCAGGGCGTGCAGGGCCTCGCGGTCGGCGACCGGGTCGTCGGCTTCCTGCCGATGACCGCGCCCGGCGCCGCCGCCGAGCACGTCCTCGCGCCGGCGGAGCTGCTGACCGGGGCCCCCAGGGACCTCCCGCTGGCCGACGCGGCGGCCCTGCCGGTCGTGGGCCTGACCGCCTGGCAGGCGCTGTTCGACCACGGCGGCCTGCGGGCCGGGCAGCGGGTCCTCGTCAACGGCGCCGGCGGCGCCGTCGGCGGGTTCGCCGTGCAGCTGGCCGTGGAGGCCGGCGCCCACGTCACCGCCACGGCCAGCCCGCGCAGCGCCGTCCGGGTCAAGGCCGCCGGCGCCGACGAGGTCGTCGACCACACCCTCACCGACGTGGCGGCGGCGGTGACCGAGCCCGTCGACCTCGTCCTCAACCTCGCCCCGCTCGCCCCGCAGCAGCTGGCCGCGCTGGTCCCGCTGGTCCGCGACGGGGGCAGGCTCGTCAGCACCACCGTGTGGGTGCCCACCCCCTCCGACGAGGAGCGCGGTGTGCGCGGGACCGACCTGTTCGTGCGCAGCGACGCCGACCAGCTCGCCGACCTCGTCGCCCGCGTGAACACCGGCGAACTGCTCGTCGACGTCGCCGAGCGGGTGGACCTGGCCGACCTGCCCGCGCTGCACGCCCGCGCCGGCGCCGGGGACCTGCCCGGCAAGGTCGTCGTCCTCGCACCCGCGGCCTGACACGGGCGCACCACCGAGAACCCCCACCCCTGGAACCAGAGAACCCCCGAGAGGAACACGACGATGCGAACCATGAAGGCCGTGCGCTTCCACGAGACCGGCGGACCCGAGGTGCTGCAGCACGAGGAGGTCGAGCTGCCCGTCCCCGGCCCCGGGCAGGTGCGCGTGCGGGTGGCGGCCTCCGCCTTCAACGCCGCCGACAACGGCATGCGCGCCGGTTTCCTGCCCATCCCGGTGCAGCTGCCGCACGTGCCCGGCTACGACGTCTCCGGCACGGTCGACGAGCTCGGCGAGGGCGTCGACGGCCTGCGGGTCGGCGAGGCGGTGATCGGTTTCCTGCCGATGGAGCGCGACGGCGGCGCCGCCGAGCACGTCCTCGCCCCCGCCGAGGCGCTGGTCGCGGCGCCCACCACGATCCCGCTTCCCGACGCCGCCGGCCTGCCGTCGGTGGCGCTGACGGCCTGGCAGTCCCTGTTCGACGAGGGTGAGCTGCGGGCCGGTCAGCGGGTGCTGATCGTCGGGGCGGGGGGCGTGGTGGGCAAGTACGCCGTCGCGCTGGCGGAGCGCGCCGGCGTGCACGTCGTGGCCACCGCCAGCCCGCGCAGCGCCGAGGCGGTGCGCGCGGCCGGCGCCGACGAGGTCGTCGACCACACCCGCACCGACCTGCTCAGCGCCGTCGAGGGGCAGGTGGACGTCCTGCTGAACCTCGCCCCCCTCGACCCCGAGGAGTTCACCGAGCTCGTGGCGCTGGTGCGCGACGGCGGGAAGGTGGTCAGCACCACCGCGTTCATCCCCACCCCCGGCGACGAGTCCCGCGGCGTGCGCGCGGTGACCGTCTTCGTCCGCCCGAACCGCGAGCGCCTGGCCGAACTGGTCGCCCTGGTCGACGCCGGGCAGCTGCACGTGGAGGTCACCCGCCGCATCGCGCTGGCGGAACTGCCCGCCCTGCACGCCGAGGCCGCCGCCGGGCGCATCCCCGGCAAGGTGGTCGTCCTGCCCGAGTGAACCTCGCACGACCCCACCCACCACCCCACCCACCACCCCACCCAGGAGGAACCCGTGTCCGCACGACCGATCGTCACCGTCATCGGCGCCACCGGGACCCAGGGCGGCGCGGTCGCGCGCACCCTGCTGGCCGACGGCACCTCCGCCGTCCGCGCCGTCACCCGCGACGCCACCTCCGCGAGGGCGCGCGCCCTCACCGACCTCGGCGCCGAGGTCGTCGAGGCGGAACTGACCGACCGGGGTAGCCTGCGCCGCGCGTTCGACGGCGCGCACGGCGCGTTCCTCGTCACCCCCTTCTGGGAGCACCGCTCCCCCGAGCGGGAACTGGCCGAGGTCCGCACCCTCATCGCCGCCGCGCAGGACGCCGACCTGCGGCACGTGGTGTGGTCCACGCTGGAGGACACCCGGCGGGCCATCCCCGCCGACGACCGGCGCATGCCCTTCGTCGGCGACGGCTACCGGGTGCCGCACTTCGACGTCAAGGGCGGTGCCGCCGACGCCCTCTTCGCCGCCTCCGGGCTGCCGGTGACGTACCTGCTGATGTCGTTCTACTGGGACCAGCTGCTCGGCGACCTGGCGCCGCAGCGCGACGACGACGGGACCCTCGCCCTGCACCTGCCCGTCGGGGACGCCCCGGTCGCCGGCGTCGCCTCCGACGACATCGGCCGCGTGGTGCTGCGCGTGCTGCAGGACCCCACGACCGTCGGCGCCAGGGTCGCCGCGGTCAGCGACGTCCTCACCGGCGAGCAGGTGGCCGCCGCGTTCACCGAGGTGCTCGGCGAACCCGTCGCGTACCGGCCGCTGACACCGGAGCAGTTCCGGGGCTTCCCCGTGCCCGGCGCGGTGGAGCTGGGCAACATGTTCCAGTACTACGCCGACTTCCCCGACGCCTACAACGGGCAGCGCGACCCGGCCGCGGCGCACGCCCTCAACCCCGACCACGTCACCCTGGCCGGCTTCCTCGCCGAGCACCGCTCCCGGCTCGACGCGCTGGCGCGGTCGTGAACCCCGCCGCGCACCGCCGCGGACCCCGCGGCGGTGCGCGACGTCAGTTGACGATCTCGCCGCGCTCGTCGGCGCGGAGGGCGGCCAGGCGCTCCCGCCACGTCCGCAGCTCCTCGGGCGTCAGGCGGGTCCACTCGGCGACCTCGCCGACGACCTCCAGCGGAGCCGCGCTGCGGTAGGAGCGGGTGGGGTTGCCGGGGAACCTCCTGTCGGTCACGTTCGGGTCGTCCTCGTAGTCCCCGGTCGGCTCGACGACGTAGACGCGGGGCGGGCCGTTCCCGGCGGCCAGCTCCGCGGCGAGCCCCGCACCGTCGCGCAGCGCGGTGAAGTAGACGTGGTTCATCACCACCTCGGGGCGGTAGTTGGACCGGAAACCCGGCCTGAGCAGGTCACCGGCACGCAGGTCGGCCCGCGTGCCGTGGAAGAACGGTCCCTCGTCGGACGCTCGGCTCACCGCAGCAGGGTAGGCGGGCGGCGTCCTGCGCGCGGGCACGGCGCGCGTCCCACGGTCGCCGCGCCCGGCGGCCTACGGTGCCCGCGAGCGCCGCCGGCGGCCGGCGGCCGCGACGCCGAGGAGGGCACCGTGCACGAGACCGACCACGCGAACCCCGTGCTGGACAGCGGCGACCGGCTGTGGGCGCCGCGCACCGACGGGCTGTGGGAGTCCAGCGACCGCATCATCACCACGCGCCAGCTGCTCGAGGACGCCTTCGGCCCCACCCGCCCGGCGCAGCCCGCCCTGCCGTGAGCGCCCCGCCCGACGGCCCGGCCGGCGCGGGCGGCGCGTGGGACGCCTCGCGTGCGGCGTTCGCCGACGCGGCGGGCTGGTTCGCGCGCACCACCGCCGCCGTCGGGGACCGCTGGGCCGGACCCGGCCTGGGCGAGTGGGACGTGCGGGCCCTGGTCGGCCACACCAGCCGCTCGCTGCTGACCGTGGAGGAGTACCTGGGCCGGCCGGCGGCGGGCGCGCAGGTCGGCTCCCCCGCCGGCTACGTGCGCGCCACCCGCGCGATCGCCGCCGGGCCGGCGGTCGCGCAGCGCGGGCGCGACGCCGGCGCCGCCCTCGGCGCCGAGCCCGCCGCGGCGGTGGCGGCCCTGGCCGGGCGGGTCGTGGCGCTCGTGGGCACCTGCGACGGCACCGAGCTGCTCACGACGGTGGCCGGCGGGATGCGCCTGGCGCAGTACCTGCCCACCCGCACGTTCGAGCTGACCGTGCACACCGCGGACCTGGCCGCCGCGCTGGGCGAACCGCTGGAGGTGCCCGCGAGCGCGGCGGCGCAGGCGCTGGCCCTGGTGTCGGACCTCGCGGTCGGCGACGGGCGCGCCGGGCCGCTGCTGCTGGCCGCGACCGGGCGGCGGGGCCTGCCGCCGGGGTGGTCGGTGCTGTGAGCGCTGCGGGCGCTGCGAGCGCCGGTCGCGGCGGGGCCGTTCAGGCGGTCGCGCCGGTGCGCTCCCAGCCGCGCACCGGGCCCACCCGCGCCGAGAGCGGGTAGCGCGCCGGGTCGCGCTCGCCGGTCCCGGCGAACTCGAACAGGCTGACCACCAGGACCAGCGGGTAGGCGGGCGACTGCTCGACGGTGCGCAGGAGGGCGCCGTCGGCGTAGCAGCGCGTGCGCCGCCCGTCCCACTCGACGGCGTAGGCGTGCGGCTCGCGGGTGTCGAAGGGCACCGGAACGTCGGCGACGTCGTCGCGCAGGTGCGGGTCGTGGTGCGCCTTGACGCCCGAGCGCACCGCGGAGGCGCGCTCGCCGGCCGCCGAGCCGAACAGCTCCGCCACGCACAGCTCCCCGGACTCCCCGGGCTCGTCCTCCAGCCCCACCAGCCACAGCGCGCTCATGCCCGCCGGGTCCGCCGGCGCGCTCAGCACCGCCTCCACCACCCCGCGCGAGGGCGTCCACAGCGCCCGGCGGGGCACCGGGGTGCGCACGCGCAGGTCGGGGCGGTGCCGGTGCTGGCCGGTGGTGGAGCCGGCCGGGCCGCAGGTGACGCCGGTCTGCAGGCTGGACACGCGCAGACCGCCGTCCTCGGGCCGCCACGCCGGCTGGTCGGCCTCCACGAGCAGGCGGAGCCCGTCGCGGGGCCCGTCGCCGCGCCCGTCGCCGGGCGCCCAGCGGGCCGCGGAGCGCTCGGGGGTGCTCCAGTGCGGCATGTAGTGCGCGACCCAGCGCGCCGGGTCCGGTGCGGGGCCGGTGAGGTCGTCGCGGAAGACCTCGCGCAGCCCCGTGCGCTCCAGCCGCTCCCCCGGTACCGCGTCCACGACCCCTCCCGGCCCGCCCGCCCCTGCCGCACCCCGCCGCGGACCACGGTGCCAGGGCGGCGGTGCCGCCCGCCGGGGTTTCCGCGCGACGGGTGGGACCGGCCCCGCCGGGGTAGGGGGAGGACATGCCCAGCGACGTCTCGAAGGTCTCCGAGCTGCACCAGCGCCTGCACGCGGTGCAGTCCGCCTACCAGGGCGACGAGGAGCGCCCCCTGGGCGGCTTCGTCGTCCTCATGGGCGTCTACGCGAGCGCCGTGGGCGGGGCGAGCCTGCTGGCCCGCGCGCGCGGCCGCTCCCTGCCCGACCGCTTCACCGCCGGCGACCTGGCGCTGCTGACGCTGGCCACCCACCAGGGCAGCCGGCTGCTGACCAAGGACGCCGTCACCGCGCCGTTCCGCGCCCCGTTCACCCGCTTCGCCGGCTCGGCCGGCGAGGGCGAGACGATGGAGGAGGTGCGCGGCCAGGGGCTGCGGCACTCGATCGGCGAGCTGCTGACCTGCCCGTTCTGCGCCGGGGTGTGGGTGGCCACCGGCTTCGTGGCCGGCGGGGTGCTCGCCCCGCGGCTGACGCGCAGCGCCGCGGCGATGCTCACCGCCGTGTTCGGCTCCGACGTGCTGCACCTGCTGTACGACAGCGCCAAGCACCTGCCCGAGCGGGCCCAGCCGCAGGGCTGAGCGCGCCCGGCACGGCTCAGCGCCGCGCCGGGGCCGTCCCGGTGCCCGCGGCGCCGCGCGGCAGCGCCAGGACGGCCAGCGCGGCGCTGGCCGCGACCGCCACCGCGAACGCCCACCCGGTGCCGGCGCCGTCGGCCAGCGCGCCGGCGACGGAGGCGCCCAGCGCGATGCCCAGCACGGTGCCGCTGGTCAGCAGCGCCATCGCGGCGCCGCCGGAACGCTCCCCGCCGGCCTCGGCGGTCACGGTGTTGAGGGTGACCATGGCGGGGCCGACGAAGAACCCGGTGAGGAACGTCGCGGGCACCAGGGCCGCGGTGCTGCCCACCGCGGCGGCCATCGCCAGGGAGCCGACGAGCAGGCCGGCGCCGCTGAGGAACCAGCGCCGGCGCAGGGACACCGAGGCGGGCACGAGCACCACCGCGAGCGCGGTGATCGTCGAGCCGACGGCGAGCGCGGCGTAGACGAGGGAGCCGTCGGAGGCGCGGCCGGCGTCGGTGGCGGCGGCGGTCAGCGCGGTCTGGGTGCCGCCGAAGACCGCGCCCATCGCGAGCATCCCCGCCACCGGCAGCAGCACGGAGGGCCCGCGCCCGGCGCGCCCGGCCGCGGCGGCGGGCGCGGACCCGGAGGCGGCGGCGGCCGCACCGGGCGCGGTGACGCGGGCGGTGCGGTGCAGGGCGAACGCCGTGGTGAACACCGCGGTCAGGGCGGCGACCACGAGCAGCGGCGCGCCCGCCCCCACGGCGAGCGCGACCAGGCCGACGGCGACCGGGCCGGCGACGAAGGACAGCTCGTCGACGACGCCCTCGTACGCCAGGGCGGTGCGCACGTCGGCGGGCGACAGGAGCATCCAGCGCACCCGCGAGAGCGGGCCGACCTGCGGCAGCGTCAGGCCGGTGAGGAACGCCGCCGCCAGCAGCAGCGGCACCGGTGCCCGCCCCAGGCAGAGCACGAGGGCGGCCAGAGCCAGCAGGTGCGCGGCGACCAGCGGCAGCAGCACGCGCCGCTGCCCGTGCCGGTCGCACAGCACGCCGGTGCCGGCCGAGCCGAGGGCCTGCCCGATCGCGGTGGCGGCGCTGGCGGCGCCGCCGGCGGCCAGCGAGCCGGAGGTGGCGGTCACGGCGGTCAGGCCGGCGATGGGCACCATCGACACCGGCAGGCGCGCGAGCGCGGAGACGAGCAGGTAGGGCCGGCCGGCCAGCGCGGGCAGCCGGCCGTAGGCGGCCAGGGCGCCGCGCGGCACGCGGGGGGCGCCGGCGGTGCGGGCGCGCGGCGGGGTGAGGACGTCGTGGTGGTCCACGGGGTGGGTAGCCTCCAGTGCGGCGGCGCCACCCCCAGCCACTGAGGCGCCCGGACCCTGGACTACGGCGTCCAGGGTACGTCGGGCCCCCGCGGCGCACCACCGCGATCACCGCCCGTCCCACCGGCGGGTGCGCGGCGGGGACACGGCGGGGGCGCGTCACTAGGCTCCGGTCATGGCAACGCGCAACGTCGTGGTCGTCGGCGCCAGCGCCGGGGGCGTGGAGGCGCTGCGCACGCTCGTGGGCGGGCTGCCGGTCGACCTGCCCGCCACCGTCCTGGTGGTGCTGCACGTGCCGCCCACGGGCGTCAACGCCCTCGCGGCGATCCTCGACCGCGCCGGGCCGCTGCCCGCGCGGGCCGCCCGGCACGGCGAGCACCTGCGGCCCGGGCAGGTGCTCGTGGCGACCCCCGACCTGCACCTGGTGCTCTCCGACGACCACGTCCTGCACAGCGCCGGGCCGCGCGAGAACGGCCACCGCCCCGCGGTCGACGTCCTCTTCCGCTCCGCGGCCCGCGCGGTGGGTTCGCGGGCGGTGGGCGTGGTGCTCTCGGGCACCCTGGACGACGGGGCCGCCGGGCTGGTGGCGATCCGCGGGCGCGGCGGGCTCGGCGTGGTGCAGGACCCGGCGGACGCGCTGTACGCGGGGATGCCGAACAGCGCGATCGCGGCCGCGCACCCCGAGCACGTGCTGCCGGTGGCGCGCATCCCCGAACTGCTGGCCGAGCTGGTGCGCACCGAGGCGCCGCCGACCCCGCCGGCCACGGACCTGCTCGAGGAGGAGTACGCCATGGCCCGCTTCGACCTGGACGCCATCGGCGGCGACGAGCACCCCGGCACCCCCTCGGGGTACGCCTGCCCGGACTGCTCCGGCGTCCTGTGGCGCATCGAGGAGGCCGGCATGGTGCGCTTCCGCTGCCGGGTGGGGCACGCCTGGAGCCCGGAGAGCCTGCACGCGGAGCAGACCTCGGCGATGGACAGCGCGCTGTGGATGGCGCTGCGCAGCCTGGAGGAGCGCGCCGCGCTGAGCCGGGAGATGGGCGAGCGGGCGCAGCTCAGCGGGCACCGGCTCTCGGCGCAGCGGTTCCTGGAGCGCGCGGCGGAGACGGAGACGGCGGCGCGCACGATCCGCGACCTGCTGACCTCGCGCGCCGACGCCGGCGGCGCCGTACAGGTGCCCGACGACGAGGCGATCGGCTGACGCGGTGGCGGACGCGCGGGACGGGGTGGACGCGGTGAGCGGCGTGGACGAGGTGGACGGCGTGGACGGCGCGCCGGGCGCGAGCGCGCTGGACGGCGCGGACGGCGTGGGCGGCGCGGACGGCACCGGCTCGCCCGGGACGGCCGAGGAGTTCGAGGACCTCCTGCAGCACCTGAAGGAGGCGCGCGGGTTCGACTTCACCGGCTACAAGCGGCCCAGCCTGGAACGGCGGGTGCGTCGGCGCATGAGCGACGCGGGCGTGGCGCGCTACGAGGAGTACCGCGACCTGCTGGAGGTGGACGGCGAGGAGTTCACGGCGCTGTTCAACACCGTCCTCATCAACGTCACCTCCTTCTTCCGCGACCCCGACGCCTGGGCGCGGCTGCGCACCGACCTGCTGCCGGCGCTGCTGGAGCGGCGCCCCCGCGGGCCGGTGCGGGCGTGGAGCGCGGGGTGCGCCTCCGGGCAGGAGGCCTACACGATCGCGATCTGCCTGGCCGAGGCGCTGGGGCCGGAGGCGTTCCGCGAGCGGGTGAAGATCTACGCCACCGACGTCGACGAGGAGGCCCTCGCCCACGCGCGCACCGCCGCCTACGCCGAGCGCGAGGTGCGCAGCCTGCCGCCGGAGCTGCGGGAGAAGTACTTCGAGCAGCACGGCAACCGGTACGTCTTCCGCCCCGACCTGCGCCGCTCGGTCATCTTCGGCCGCGCCGACCTCGTGCAGGACGCGCCCATCTCGCACGTGGACCTGCTGACGTGCCGCAACACGCTCATGTACCTGACCGCCGAGGCGCAGGCGCGCATCGCCGAGCGGCTGCACTACTCGCTGCAGCCCGACGGGGTGCTCTTCCTCGGCAAGGCGGAGATGCTGCTGAGCCAGAGCGCGCTGTTCGCCCCGGTGGACCTGAAGAACCGCCTGTTCCGGCGGCTGGGCGCCGCGCGCCCGTCGGCGCGCACGACCACGGCGGTGCCGGTGCCCCACGCCTCCTCCGCGGACGACGCGGGGCTGCGCGCGGAGGCGCTGGCGGCCAGCCCCCTCGCCCAGATCGTGCTCGACCAGGCCGGGCGGGTGGTGCTGTCTAACCACCGCGCGGACGCGCTGTTCGGCACCACGGCGGCCGACGCGGGGCGCCCCTTCCAGGACCTGGAGGTCTCCTACCGGCCGGTGGAGCTGCGCTCGGCGGTGGAGCAGGCGCACGCGCAGCGGCGCACCGTGTGGATCCGCGACGTGCAGGTGCAGCGCCCGCGCACCCCGCCGCAGTGGTTCGACGTGCAGGTCGTGCCCCTGCGCAGCCCGCAGGGGCACGTGCTGGGCACGGCGGTCGTCTTCGTCGACGTCAGCCGCTCGCGGCAGCTGCAGGACGAGCTGGAGGAGGCGCACCGGCAGCTGGAGACCGCCTACGAGGAGCTGCAGTCCACCAACGAGGAGCTGGAGACCACCAACGAGGAGCTGCAGTCCACCGTCGAGGAGCTGGAGACCACCAACGAGGAGCTGCACTCGACCAACGAGGAGCTCGAGACGATGAACGAGGAGCTGCAGTCGATGAACGACGAGCTCCAGAGCTCCAACCACGAGCTGCGGCTGCGCACCGACGAGGTCAGCGCCCTGAACGCCTACATGGAGGGCGTCTTCGCCGGCCTGCGCGTCGGCGTCGCCGTCGTCGACGCCGACATGCGCGTCACGGTGTGGAACGCGTGGGCGGCCGACCTGTGGGGGGTGCGCGCCGACGAGGCCGCCGGCCAGCACCTGCTCAACCTCGACATCGGCCTGCCCCTGCACGCCGTGGCCCCGGCGGTGCGCGCGGCGCTGGCGGAGGGGGAGGAGTCGAAGGCCGTGCTGGACGCGGTGAACCGGCGCGGGCGCCCCGTGCGGGTGCAGGTGTCGGTCGTCGCCCTCGCCGGCGCCCCCGGCACCCCCGCCGGGGCGCTGGTCGTCATGGAGCAGCAGGGGCCGGAGCCCGACGCCCGCTGAGGCCGCCCCGGCGCCTCAGCCGGCCGCGCGCCGCTGCGCGCGCTCGTGCGCGGCGGCCAGCAGCGGCACCAGCTCCCGGCGCGAGGGGTCGGCGACGACGAGCGCGGCGAGGTCGCGCACCTTGACGTTGCGGTCCTGGCTGAGGGTGGTCAGGGCGGTGAAGGCCTCCTCGACGCCGCAGCCGATCCACGCGGCGACGACCCCCTTCGCCTGGTCGATCGTCGCCCGCGAGCCCAGCGCGGTGCGCAGGTGCTCGGCGGTGGAGCGCAGCTCCTCCACCCGGCGCAGGTCCTGCAGGACCGCCTCGGCGGCGCGGGCGAAGACGAGGGCGCGCTCGAGGTCGCGCGCGCCGGTGAGGTCGGCGCCGGCGGGGCCGTAGACGCCCAGCACCCCGACCACCTCCTCCTCGATGCGCAGCGGCAGCGCGAGGACGGCGCGCACCGCCGTGGCGGCGGCCGGCCCGGCCAGCGCCGGCCAGCGCGGGTCGGCGGTGACGTCGGTGCAGGTGACGGGCGCGGCGTCGGCCCACGCCTGCGGGCACGGGCCCTGGTCGGCCCTCCACTGGGCGCCGTCGAAGGCCTGCGCCTGCTCGGAGTCGGTGGCGCTCTCGCGCGGCGAGCGCGGGTCGCCCAGCAGCACGCTGGACCACGAGGCGCCGGGCAGGGCGCGGGTGGCCAGCGCCGCGACGGCGGCGAGCACCTCGTGCGTGCCGGCCTCGCCGACGGGCAGGGCGGCCAGGCCCGCGACCGCCTGCAGCGCCTGCTCGGCGTCGCGGTCGGCGCGCTCGCCGGTGTCGGTGCCGCGCGGCGCCAGGACCCAGGTCAGCGCCGCGGCGGGCGCGGTGCGCGGCGCGGCGGCGGTGACGACGACGCGCACCGCCACCGGTGCGCCGTGGCGGGGGGCGAGGGTGAACTCCCCCGCCGCGCTGCCGCGGGTGGCGGCGGTGGACAGCAGCGTGCGGGCGCGGGAGCGGTCGGCGGGGACGACGAAGGCCTGCACGGGCTTGCCGACCAGGCGCGGGGCCGGCACGCCCAGCAGGTCGGCGGCCGCCCGGTTCGCGCTGGTCACCGCGCCGGCCGCGCCGGTGCTCAGGAACGGCACGGGCACGCTGGCGACGACGGTGGCCAGCACCTCGCGGGCGGCGACCTCGCGGGCCAGCAGGTCGTCGATCTCGCGCTGCTGGGCGGCGAGCTCGTCGTCGGCGACGGCCAGCTCCTCGCTGACCACCTGCAACCGCTCCAGCAGCAGCTCGGGGTCGCGGGTGCCCGCCCCCGCCCGGCCCGCGGACCGGACGGCCTCGTCCCCCTGGCTGCTCACGTCGCCTCCCGGCCTCGTGCGAGCACCGCTGCTGGGTGCGGGGTCAGGGTACCGGGGCCGACCCGCTCGCGCGCCCGTCGTGCGGCCGCCGGCGCTGGGAGCGGCCCCGCGCACGGTCCTGCCCACGGCCCTCCCCGCGGTCGGGGGCGTGCTCGCGGGCCTGCTCCGCGGCGTGCAGCAGGCGCAGCGCCGCCAGGAGCTCCTCGGGCAGGTCCTCACCGGCGGCGACCCGGGCGGCCAGCGCGTCGGTGAGGTCGCGCACCTTGCGGTTGGTGTGCTGGGAGAACACCGACAGCGCGCGCCAGGCGGCGTCGGCGTCGCAGCCCAGGCTGAGCATGACCATGCCGACGACGTGCTCGACGAACGGC
Organism: Kineococcus gypseus; assembly: GCF_050871305.1. Lineage (NCBI taxonomy): Bacteria > Bacillati > Actinomycetota > Actinomycetes > Kineosporiales > Kineosporiaceae > Kineococcus > Kineococcus gypseus. Next base: position 16,312 of record NZ_JBJLRD010000042.1, read on the forward strand.
CGGCGCCGCAGGGCGGTGGTCAGGTGCTCGACCTCGACGTGCAGGGCCTCGGCGCGCGCGGCGGCCCCGGCGCGCACCGCCTCGGCCCGCCGGAGCCGCTCGGCGACCTGCGCGCTCAGCTCCTGGGCGCGCTCGACGGCCGCGCACGCCCTCGCCGCGGCGGCGCGGCTGCGCTCGGCGGCGGTGGTGCTGCGGGCGCGCGCCACGGCGAGGTCCTCGGCCAGCGAGCGCACCGCCTCGCCCGCCTCGTGCAGCTCGGCGCGCAGCTCGGCCGCGTCGCGGCGGGCCGTGTCCAGCAGGACGGGCAGCTCGCAGCCGGTCTCCACCGCGGGCTGCTCGGTCAGCGGGTCCACGCGTCGATCCTCCCCTCCGGGGACAGGCGGGCCGGCGGGGCCGGCGGGCGCGGCCGGGGTGCGACCGCGGGCCGCCGCCCGTGGGGGGAGGCTAGCGGCGGGGCGGCGGGCCGTCTCGCCGGCGGCGCGTCACGCGCCCGCCGCGTCCCAGGCGGCGATGCCGCCGCGCAGGTGCACGACGTCGTCGCGGCCGCTCCCGCGCAGCGCGCGCAGCGCCCGCGCCGAGCGGGTGCCGCCGGCGCAGTGCAGCACCACCGGCTGCCCCGCCGGCACGCGCGCGGGGTCGGCGAGCAGCTCGGCCAGCGGCACCAGGACCGAGCCGGGGATGGCGTGCGCGGCGTGCTCGTCGGGTTCGCGCACGTCCACCAGCACGAAGCCGTCGCGGCCGGCAGCGCGCTCGCGCAGGCGGTGCGCCAGCTCGGCGGCCTCGACCTCCGGCACGTCCGGCGCGTCCGCCCCGTCGGCGCCCGCCGCCTCGGGGGAGGGTTCGCGGTCCGGCGCCCCCTCGACGGGCTCGAGGGCGGTGACCGGGGCGCGGCGCGGGTCCGGCGCCAGGCGCAGGGAGCGCCACGTGCCCGCCAGGGCGTCGTGCACGAGGACCTGCCCGAGCAGGCTGCGCCCGGCGCCGGTGATCAGCTTGAGCGCCTCGGTGACCATCGCCGAGCCCACCGCGGCGCACACCGCGCCCAGCACGCCGGCCTCGCCGCAGGAGGGCACGGTGCCCGGCGGCGGCGGGGCGGGGAAGAGGTCGCGGTAGGTGGGCCCGCGCCCGTCCCAGAACACCGCGACCTGCCCGTCGAAGCGCAGCACCGCCCCCCACACCCACGGCACCCCGGCCAGCACGCACGCGTCGTTGACGAGGTAGCGGGTGCCGAAGTTGTCGGAGCCGTCCACGACGAGGTCGTAGCCGGAGACGACCTCCAGGGCGTTCTCGACCGTCAGCCGCCCCGGGTGCGTGACCACCCGCACGAGGGGGTTCAGCCGCGCCACGGCGTCGGCGGCGCTGTCCACCTTGGGCCGGCCGACGTCGGCGGTGCCGTGCAGCACCTGCCGGTGCAGGTTCGACTCCGAGACGTCGTCGCCGTCGACGACGCCGAGGGTGCCCACGCCGGCGGCCGCCAGGTACAGCAGCGCCGGGGAGCCCAGCCCGCCGGCGCCGACGACGAGGACGCGCGCGGCCTTCAGGCGCCGCTGGCCCAGCTCGCCGACGCCCGGCAGCAGCAGCTGGCGCGCGTAGCGGGCGCGCTCCTCGCCGGTCAGCTCCGCGGCGGGCTCCACCAGGGGGCCGGGGGACGCGGGGGACGGGGGGGACGCGGGGGACGGGGGGTTCACGCGCCCTCCCCGAACTGCGCCAGCCCCTGCCAGGGGGAGGACGCCTGCGCCAGCGCGCGCCGCGGGACGCGCCCGGCCAGGTGCGCGGCGCGCCCGGCCAGCACGGCGTGGCGCATCGCGGTGCCCATCAGCTCCGGGTCGTGGGCGCGGGTGACGGCGGTGGCCAGCAGCACCGCGTCGCAGCCCAGCTCCATCGCCAGGGCCGCGTCGGAGGCGGTGCCGATGCCGGCGTCGAGGACGACGGGCACGCAGGCGCGCTCGACGATGAGGGCGATGTTGTGCGGGTTGAGGATCCCCAGGCCGGTGCCGATGGGCGCGCCCAGCGGCATCACGGCCGCGCAGCCGGCGCGCTCCAGGCGCAGGGCCAGCGCGGGGTCGTCGTTGGTGTAGGCCAGGACGGTGAAGCCGTCGTCGACGAGCTGCTCGGCGGCGTCGAGCAGCTCGACGGCGTCCGGCAGCAGGGTCTCCTCGTCGGCGACGACCTCCAGCTTCACCCAGTCGGTGCCCAGCGCCTCGCGGCCCAGGCGCGCGGTCAGCAGCGCCTCGCGCGCGGTGCGGCACCCGGCGGTGTTGGGCAGCACCTGCACGCCGGCGCGCTCGAGCACGTCGAGCAGGGAGCCGCGCGCGGCGGGGTCCACCCGGCGCAGCGCCACCGTGGTCAGCTCCGTGCCCGAGGCGCGCAGCGCCCGCTCGAGCACGTCGTGGTTGGCGGCGCCGCCGGTGCCGGTGATCAGCCGGGAGGTGAACTCCCGCCCGGCGATGGTCAGCGGGTCGTGCGCGGTGGCGCGCAGCGTCGGCGCGCTCACCCGCCCGCCACCGCCCGCACCAGCTCCAGGCGGTCCCCCGCCGCCACGGGCGTGGACCCCCACGCCCCGGCGGGCACCACCTCCTCGCCCAGCGCCACCGCCGTGCCGCGCCCGGCCTCCAGCCCGGGGGCGAAGGCCGCCACCACGTCGGCGACGCTGGCGCCGTCCGGCACGCGCAGCGCCTCGCCGTTCACCAGCACCTCCAGCTGCTCCGCCAGGACCGCCCGCTCGAACCCGCTCACCGCACCCCCACCTCCTCGCGGGCCGCGGCCCGCGCTCCGAACCGGCCCGGGTCGCACGCGGCGACCTCGGGCGGGACCTCGACGCCGTCGGCGAGGTCGGCGACCGCGTCGGCCGTCACCCCCGACAGCAGCACCCCGTTGCGGTGGTGGCCCACCGCCAGCAGCAGCCCGGGCACCTCGCCGAACCCGATCAGCGGCAGGTTGTCGGGCGAGCCGGGGCGCGAGCGCGCCAGCACCTCCACCAGCTCCAGCTCCGCCACGGCCGGCACGAGGGCCTGCGCGTCGCGCAGCAGGTCGTGCACGCCGCCGGCGGTGACGGTCTCGTCGAAGCCGCGGTCCTCGCTGGTGGCGCCGACGACGAGCTCGCCGTCCTCGCGCGGCACGAGGTAGACGTCGCGGTCGCGCACGACGCCGCGCACGGTGCGCTGCAGCACGTGCTCCCCCTCGGGCATGCGCAGCCGCGCCACCTGCCCCTTGACCGGGCGCACCGGCGCGTGGGCCTGCGCGCGCGCCCCGGTGGCCAGCACCACCAGCGGCGCGCGCACCTCCCCGCCGCCGGCCAGGCGCACGCCCACCGCGCGCCCGCCCACCCGCAGGACCTCCCCCCGCGCGGGCAGCACCTGCACACCGCGGCGCCCGGCGGCCGTGCGCAGCGCCCGCAGCAGCGAGCGCGGGTCCACCTGGTGGTCGCCGGGCACGAGGGTCCCGCCGGAGACGGCCGGGTCCAGCAGCGGCTCCAGGCGCCGGCACTCCCGCCCGCTGAGGGCCCGCACGTCCAGCCCGAGGCGCTCCTGGGTGCGGCGCACGTCGGCCAGGCGGGCGCGGTCGCCGGCGTCCAGGGCCACCACGAGCGTGCCGCAGGCGCGGTGCGCGACGGGCGAGCCGGAGGCGGCGGCCGCCTCGGCGGCGTAGCGGGCGAAGCCCTCCGCGGCCAGCAGCCCCAGGCCCAGCAGGTCGTGCTCGCCGTGGTGCAGCTCGCTGACGGGGGCCAGCATCCCGGCGGCGGCGCGGGAGGCGCCCTCGCCGGGGTCGGGGTCGACCAGGACCACGGAGCGGCCGCGCTCGGCCAGCCGCCACGCGCACGCGGTGCCCACCACGCCGCCCCCCAGGACGACGACGTCGCACGTCAGCACGGCACCCTCCCTCCGCCGGCACGACCCGGAGCAGGTTCGACGGTCGGCGAGTGCGCTCGCCCTCTCAGCCCGCGATCCCGGGCTCCCGTGGTGCGCTCACCCTACCTGCGGCTGCTGGCACACTCGCGCGGGTGCCGAGCGCCCCGGGGACCCCCGCCACCACCGACCCGCGGGCGGCGCTGCGCGCCGCCCGCCTGTACCTGTGCACCGGCGCGCGCCGGCGCGAGGGCGACCTGGAGCAGTTCCTCGACGCGGTGCTGGCCGCCGGCGTGGACGTCGTGCAGCTGCGCGAGAAGCACCTGGAGGCGGCCGAGGAGCTGGAGCTGCTGCAGGTGCTGGCCGCCGCGGCCGCCCGCCACGGGCGCCTGCACGCCGTCAACGACCGCGCCGACGTGGCCGCCACCGCCGGCGCGCCCGTGCTGCACCTGGGCCAGCGGGACCTGCTGCCGGCGGCCGCGCGGCCCCTGGTGGGGCCGGCGACGGTGATCGGCCGCTCGACGCACTCCCCGGCGCAGTTCGACGCCGCGGTGGCCGACGCGGACGTGGACTACGCGTGCGTGGGCCCCACCTGGGCCACCCCGACCAAGCCCGGCCGCGCGGCCACCGGCCTGGAGCTGGTGCGCCACGCGGCCGCGAGCGCCGGCGCCACCCCCTGGTTCGCCATCGGCGGCATCGACCCGTCCACCGTGGAGCAGGTCGTGGACGCCGGCGCGCGGCGGGTCGTCGTGGTGCGGGCCGTGACGGAGGCGGACGACCCGGCCGGGGCCGTCGCGGCGCTGCTGCGCGCGCTGCCGGGACCGGCCGCGGGCTGAGCCGGCCGCCGGCTGAGCCGGGCGCGGTCAGGACGGCGGTGCGGGCCGGGCGCGCTGCGGGTACGGGGTCTCACCGCGCGCGAGCATCGCGACGAACTGCGCGATGCGGCGCTCGCGGGTCTCGGCCCGCTTCACCGAGCCCAGGCGGTGGATCAGGGCGTAGCGGTTCGTCCTCGTGAGCACCTCGAACATCGCCCGCGCCGCCGGGTCGGCGGCGATCGCGGCGGCGAGGTCGTCCGGCACCTCGGCCTCCGACGGGGGCGCGTACGCGGCCGCCCAGCGCCCGTCGGCCTGCGCCGCGGCCACCGCCGCGCGGCCCGCCGGCAGCACCCGGCCCTCGGCCTCGAGGCGGGCCACGTTCGCCACGTTGCGCTGCGACCAGGCGCTGCGCGGCCCGCGCGGGGTGTAGCGCACCAGCGAGGTGTGCTCGTCGCGCCTGCGGCCCTGCCCGTCGATCCAGCCCACGCACAGCGCCTCGTCCACGGCCTGCTGCCACGTCAGCGACGTGACCGTGCCCCCCTTGCGGCCCAGCGCCAGCCACACCCCCGGCGAGGTGGCGTGGTGCTCGAGCAGCCACGCGCGCAGCGCGGCGGCGTCCGCGACGACCAGCTCCTGAAGCTCCCCGCTCCCGGTCACGGCTCCACGCTAGGTGCCGCCCCCGACACCACCGCCGACACCGCCCGGGGCCGGGGCGGGGACGGCGGGCGGGGCGGGGGCCGCCAGGGAGCCCAGGTGCGCGCCGGCGGCGCGCGCCAGCGCGCGCAGCGTCTGCTGCTGGGTGCTGTTCAGCGTGCGCGGTCGCTGGTCGAGCACGCACACGGTGCCCAGCAGGTGCCCGGCGGCGTCGGTGACGGGGGCGCCGGCGTAGAAGCGCACCCGCGGGCCGCCGGTGACCATCGGCAGGTCGCGGAAGCGGGCATCCAGGGTGGTGTCGGGCACCTGCAGCAGCTCACCGGCGTCCAGGGCGTGCCGGCAGAAGCTGCGCTCGCGCGGGCCGGTGAAGGGCGCGAGGCCCACCGTGGCGCTGACGTGCTGCTCCCGCTCCCCGACGAAAGTGACCGCGGCGGCGGGGACCTCGGCCACGCGCGCGGCGATGGCGCTCAGCTCGCGCAGCACCGGGTCCTCCGGTCCCGCGGCGGCGGCGTGCCGGTCGGCGGAGCGGGCGCGGGCGCGCTCCGCCGCCGGGTCCGGCGCGCCGGGCGCGGGCCCCTCGGACGCGGACGCGGGCGCCGGGGTGGACGCGGTGAAGTCCAGGAGCTCGACCTGCTCGGCGGGCACCGGGCGGCTGAAGTGGTAGCCCTGCAGCAGGTCGTAGCCCATCTCGGCCAGCAGCGTGCGCGTGGCCTCGTCCTCCACCCCCTCGCCGACCACCTCCAGGTCCATGCGCTGCGCCAGCTGCGCCACGGCGCGCACGATCGCCTCGTCCCCGCCGCCGCGCAGCGCACCGGCGACGAAGCGGCGGTCCACCTTCAGCTCGTCCAGGGGCAGGTCCTGCAGCATCGCCAGGCTGGTGTAGCCGGTGCCGAAGTCGTCCAGCGCGATGCGCACCCCCAGCGCCCGCAGCTGCGCCAGGGTCGCGGCGGCGCGGCGCGGCTGGGCGGTCACCGCGGACTCGGTGACCTCCAGCGCCAGCAGGTGCGCGGGCACGCCGGCGCGCTCGAGGTGGGCGCGCACCTGCTCGGCCAGCCCCTCGTGGGCGAGCAGGCGGGCGGACAGGTTCACCGACACGCGCAGCGGGCGCCCGCGGCGCGCCCACGTCGCGGCCTGCTCCAGCGCCTCGCCCAGCACGCGGTCCGTCAGCCCCACGATCACCGAGGTGCGCTCGGCCAGGGGCAGGAAGGCGCCGGGGGGCAGCAGCCCGCGCTCGGGGTGCTGCCAGCGCACCAGCGCCTCCACCCCGCGCACCCGCCGGCTGTGGGCGTCGACGAGCGGCTGGTAGTGCACGCGCAGCTGCCCCTCGGCCACCGCGGTGCGCAGCTGCGCCTGCAGCTGCAGCTCCCCGGCGCTGCGCTCGTCCATCTGCGCCTCCCACAGCGCGGCGGGGCGGTCGGCGCGCCGGGCCGCGTGCAGGGCGGTGTCGGCGCGCTGCAGCAGGGTCGTCAGGTCGGTGCCGTGCTGCGGGGCGAGCACCACGCCAAGGGTGACGTCGACGTCGACGTCGATGCCGTCCACCGCGAAGGGGCCGCCGACCCCGCGGGTGACCTCCTCCACCAGGCGGTTCAGGTCCACGCCGGGGGCGCCGCCGCGCACCGGCTGCGGCAGGCGCGGCAGCCACACCGCGAAGTCGTCGCCGCCCAGGCGGGCGACGGCGCCGAGCCGGCCGGTGGTGCGCAGCTGGGCGCGGGCCACCTGCCGCAGCAGCTCGTCGCCGCCGTCGCGGCCCAGCGCCTGGTTCAGCTCGCCGAAGCGGTCCAGGTCCAGCAGCACCAGCGCCCCCGGGCGCTCGGGGTCGGCGGCGGCGAGGTCGCGGGCGACGACCTGCGCCAGGCCGCGCTCGTCGAGCAGGCCGGTCAGCGCGTCGGTGGTGGCCAGCAGCCGGGTCCGCCGGGTCAGCAGCCCCGTGATCGCGCCGGTGGAGGCGGTGATGACCACGAGCAGGACCACGTGCAGCGCGGCGGAGCCCGGCGGCTGCCCCGCGCGCAGCGCCAGGGAGGTGACGACCAGCGCCGCGGTGCTGTGGACCACCGCCTGCCGCCGCGGCAGGAAGAGCGCGCCGTAGACGACCACCCAGCCGGTGAACATCGCCACCGCCGCGCTGGGCAGGCCCCCGCCGGCGGCGTGCACCGCCGTCGCGATCACCCCGGTGCTGGACAGGACCAGCACGTGCGCGGCGGGCACCGGCAGGCGCCGCGCGCGCACGAGCCCGGCGCACACGAGCAGCGCCAGAGCGCCCAGCACGGCCGTCAGGGGCCGGTCCACCCCGCCCCAGGCGCCGCTCGCGGCCACCGCCTGCAGCAGCACGCCGCCCGTGCCGAAGAAGACGGCCAGCGTCACGCGGCTGTCGATCACGGTCTCGTCCTCCTCCCGGGCGTCGGTGCGCGGGCCACCTGCGGCTGGAGGGCACCTGCACAGGGGCATCGACGCGCCGGGGGCGCCGCTGAAGGAGGACCACCCGTCGGGCGGCAGCGGCCCGCGCTCCCGCGGGCACGTGCACCCGCACCGGGGCCTCAGGTCGTCCCCACCTCCAGCGTGGGCCAGCGCTCGCGCGCCCACGCCAGCCAGGTGGACCACCCCGGCGGCGGGCCGGGCACGTCCGCGCCGGCGAGCTCGTCGGGCCCGGGGGCCTCGAAGCGCTCGCGCCAGGCGGCGACGTCGGCGGCGGGCATGGGGAAGTTCTCGTGGGGCGCGCTCGCCCAGCGCTGCGCGATGCGGGCGAGCTGCACGTCCGGTGCGACGGGCAGGTGCACGACCCGGCAGGACGCGCCGACCTCCCCGGCCAGCCGGCGCAGCGCCGAGCGCTCGTCCCGGCTCCACAGGCCGAAGTCCAGCACCACGCCGGTGCCCAGCTGCAGCACCCGCAGCGCCACCGTGATCAGCCGGCCCTCCAGGACGTCGCGCCTGCCGCCGCCGTCCAGGGACTCGCCGAGCAGCGGGCGGTGCCACTCGTCGGGGGTCAGGCGCAGCGCACCGCGCGACCTCGCCAGCTCCCGCGCCAGGGTGGTCTTGCCGGCGCCGGGCAGCCCGACCATCAGGAAGAGCGTGGCGGTGGAGGCAGGGGGGAGGCGAGGGGGCACGAGGACGCTCCGGGCACCGGGGCTCCGACGGGGGGACGGCCCATCCACGCTACCCGCGCACCCGTGCGCTCGCGGGACCGCGGCCGCCTCGCACGGCGGTGACGGTGGGGGCGGTGCGCGCTACCGTGGGTCCGTGCTCCGGCTCACGACCTCCTTTCCCCGCCCTCGGCTGCTGAGCAGCCGTGAGGGCGCCGAGGTCTGCCGGTAGCCGCTCACGGGGCCGTCGGCCGGGGGTGGAACCTCCCCGCACCGACCACGCGAAGGAAACCCCGTGAACACCTCCGTCCCTCCCCCGCGCTCCGCCCTGCTGCCCGCGCGCGACCTGCTCGCGGCGCTGGAGCTGCGCGGCCTGACCGACCCCGCCCAGGGCCCGCACGCGGTGCAGCTGCTGCTCGACGAGGTGCTGGCCGCCCTCGTCGGCGAGTGGGGCTGCGACCTGCGGCTGCGTCGGCTGCACCCCCTGGTCGCGGTCGAGGACAACTACGACCGGCTGGGGTACGCACCCGGTGACGTCACCCGCGACGCGCGCTACAGCCGCTACGTCGCCGAGAACGTGATGCTGCGCAGCCACACCAGCGCGGGCGTGCCGCTGGTGCTGCGGGAACTGGCGGCCGCGCGTGCGGCCGTGGCGGACCCCGGGAGCCGGCTCGACGTGCTGCTGGCGCTGCCGGGGGTGGTGCACCGCCGCGACAGCATCGACCGCCTGCACGTGGGCACGCCGCACCAGGTGAACCTGTGGCGCATCGTCGAAGCTCCCGGCGCGCTGCCCGGCCCGGACGACCTGCGGCGCACGGTGGCCGTGGTGGTGCGGGCCGTGCTGCCGGGGGCCGAGTGGCGCACCACCCCGGCGGTGCACCCCTACACCCGCGAGGGGGTGCAGGTGGACGTGCGCACCGACGCGGGGTGGGTCGAGCTGGCCGAGTGCGGCCTGATCGCCGAGCACGTCGTGGCCGGGGCCGGCCTGGACCCGGCGCGCGTCGGCGGGCTGGCGCTGGGCACCGGCCTGGACCGAGCCGTGATGCTGCGCAAGGGCATCGACGACATCCGCCTGCTGCGCTCGGACGACCCGCGGGTGGCCGCGCAGCTGCAGGACCTGCTGCCCTGGCGGCCGGTCTCGCACCGGCCCCCGGTGCGCCGGGACCTGTCCGTCGTCACCGACGGCGACGTCGACGCGGAACTGCTCGGCGACGCCGTGCGCACCGCCCTGGGCGGCGCCGCCGAGGACCTCGAATCGGTGGACGTGCTCGCCTCCACCGCCCACGAGGACCTGCCGCCGGCGGTGCGCGAGCGGCTGGGCACCCGGCCCGGGCAGGTGAACGTGCTGCTGCGGGTGGTGCTGCGCCCCCTCGGCCGCACGTTGACCGACGAGGAGGCGAACCGGCTGCGCGACCGCGTCTACGCCGCCGTGCACCGCGGGCCGGTCACGGAGTGGGCCTGCGGGTGAGCCCGGGACGGGGTCCCGCCGCGGCGGGACCCCGTCGGCGTTGATGCCGCCCCCGTCGCTGACGCGGGACCGCGCGCCGGGACCCCGGGGGCGTTGCGCCCGCGCGCGGTCGCGGCGACGCTGGCGCCGTGAAGCGCCGCTGGGTTCCCGCCCCCGCACCGCGGGACGCCGGTGCGAGGGTCCACGGCCCGCTGCTGCTGGGCGAGGCACCTGGCATCCGCGCGGAGCTGGACCACGTGCAGGCCCACGCCGAGCCGGCCGGGCTGGCGCTGCACGTGCTGGTGCGCGCCGAGGGCGTGCAGGCCGAGGCCGCGCGGCGCCAGGTGTCCGCCGAGTTCCGCGAACCCCTCGACCCGGCGGGCGGCAGGCCCGACCTCGGCTCGCGGCCCGTGCTGCGCGTGGCGATCGGCGACCTCGACGACGAGGTGCACCCGGCGCCGTGGGCGGTGCGCACGCACGAGGACCGGGCCACCGGCGAGGTGCGCTTCTCGATGGAGGGTCGCTGCTGGGTCGACGAGCTGCCCGCCGACGGCCGGGTGCGCGTGAGCGTCTCCTGGCGGCAGGCCGGGCTGCCCGAGTCGCACCGCACCCTCGTCCTGCCCGTCGGCGGCCCGGACGTCCCCGACGCACCCCGTCCACCGTGATCGCGCGCGCACGACCGCCGTCTCCGGTCAGGTGTCGGCGCGCACCGGTCCTGGCGCCGCGGGAGGTCGGCTGGGCAGCATCGCAGGCATGGAGACCCCGTCCGGCTCCGACCGGCACCGCGAGGAGGCCCGCGGACGTCCCCCGGCGCGCGGCACCCCCACCGGGTCGGCCGCGGTCCAGCTGAGCCGGCTGGCGCGCGACCTGCAGCAGCAGCTCGACGCCCCGGCCACGATGCAGCACGTCGTCGACTGGGCCGTGCAGCTCGTCCCGGGCGCCGAGCACGCCTCGGTCAGCCTGGTGCACCGCCGCCGGGAGATCACGTCCGCCGCCGTCACCGGCGAGGTGCCGCGCCGCTTCGACCAGCTGCAGCAGGAGGTCGGGCAGGGCCCCTGCCTGGACGCGATGTACGAGCACGAGACGGTGCGCGTGGACGACCTGGCCGGCGAGGCGCGCTGGCCGGAGCTGGCGCGGCGCTGGGGCGAGGTGGGGGTGCGCAGCGCCCTGTGCCTGCAGCTGTTCGTGCGGGGGCAGGACCTCGGCGCGCTCAACGTGCTGGCGGCGCGCCCCGGCGCGTTCGACGACGAGTCGGAGCACTGGGGGCTGCTGGTGGCCAGCCACGGCGCGGTCGCGCTCGCGGCGGCGGTGGAGATCGAGGGGCTGACCCGGGCGACGGTGAACCGCACCGTGATCGGGCAGGCCGAGGGCATCCTCATGGAGCGGCTGGGGATCAGCGCCGAGGTGGCGTTCGCGGTGCTGGTGCGCACCAGCCAGGACGTCAACCGCAAGCTGCACCTGGTCGCCGAGGACCTCGTGCGCACCGGGAAGCTGCCCACCGCGTCCACCGGCCAGGCCCGCCGCGGCGAGCGGTGACGGCCCGGCGGCCGGGGCGCGTCGGGCGTCCAGCGGGCGCGGGGTCGCCGGCACCGCCGCCTCCGCCGCGGTACCGGCGCTACTGCGCGCAGACCACGCCGATGCACTGCGGGCTCGCGGCGTTGCGGCGGGCGCGGTTGCCGCCGCCGTCGACGACCCCGGCGGCGTTGATGCCGTACCGGGCGCTGCCGCGCACGTCGTTGCCGCGCAGCGTCAGGCCGGCGCGTTCCGGCACGTACGGCGTCGAGACCAGGATGCCGTCCGGGGCGGGCTCGCCCTGCTCGTCGGGCACGTCCTGGTAGCCGCTGCCGGTGACGCGGTTGCCCTCCACGACGATGCCGTCGTAGCCCTGGAAGGTCCGGTCGGCGTGGATGCCGGCGGAGCGGGTGTCCCGGACGCGGTTGTGCCGCAGGGCGGTGTTCTCGTGCCGGGCGCCGCTGAGGACCACGCCGTTGCGCGTGCCGGTGAAGGTGTTGCGCTCCACGACGACCTCGAAGGTGAACTCGCCCAGGGACAGGCCGGCCCCGCCGCGGACGCGGTTGCCGGCGTAGCGCAGTCCCGCGGTCTCGCTGAAGGCGCCACCGGACCCCATCGCGTTGCCCAGCACCCGCACCTCCAGCACCGCCTGCGCGCTCGCGCCCTCTGGCAGGTGGTTGCGCTCGACGACGAGGAGGTCGCCGTCGACGGCCGAGACGCCGCGCACCCGGGAGTCGCGCACGCTGAAGCCGTCGAACAGCGCGGCGCTGACCGCGCCGTCGCTGCGCAGGCGGGTGATGCCGGTGCGGGCGACGTGGGCGGCCTCGACCGCGCGGGAGTAGCCCTCGACCCTGCCGCCGCCCACGCTGACGTCGGTGACGGTGCTGCCGGCGTCCTCGAAGCGGTCGAAGCCGATGCGGATGCCGGGCGCACCGTCCCCGGACGAGCCCGCGCGGCGGCGCACGGTGTGCCCGTCGAGGTCGATGGTGGTGCCGGACTCCGTCACCACCAGGGCGGTGCCCGGACAGGTCAGGTCCTCCGTCAGCACGACCGTGCCGGAGACCTCGGCCCCGCACGTGATCGGCGCGGCCGGTGCGGCGGCCGACGCCACCGGCGCGGCCAGCAGGGCCAGCGGCAGCACGACCGCGGCGGCGAGCACCCTCGTGACGTCCTCCACGCGCGTTCTCCCTCGAACTGCGGCTCCCGGACCTGCCGTGGTGACGACGTGCAGCCTAGCGGCCCGCGAGCGCGGAGTCAGGTGCTCCGGCGCAGGCAGCCGGGTCCGCGCGGTGCGCCTGGCCCAGCCGGATGACCTCGTCGAGCTTGTCGCGCGTGGCGGTCAGCTCCTCGAGCTGCTCCTGCACGCGGGCGCGCTCGGCGAGCAGCCGCTCGTGCATCTCGTCGGTGAGCACGCCGTGCTCCATGCACGGCAGGATCCGCAGGACGGCCCTGCTGCCGAGCCCGGCGGCGTAGAGGTTCTGGATGAACCTGACCCGCTCGACCGCCGAGGGCGGGTAGTGGCGCTGCCCGCCGGCGCTGCGCTCGGCGCTCAGCAGGCCCTGCTCCTCGTAGTAGCGCAGCGCGCGGACGCTGACCCCCGCCAGCGCGGCGACCTCCCCGATGCGCACGCGTCCTCCTCCCCGCCCGGTCCCGGACTTGACCCTGACGTCGGCGTCAGGTCTTAACGTAGCGGCCATGACCACCGCACTCGTCACCGGGGCCAACCGCGGCCTCGGCCGCCGCTTCGCCGCCGAACTGCTCCAGCGGGGGGCGAAGGTCTACGCCGCCGCCCGCCGGCCGGAGAGCGTCGACCTGCCCGGCGCCCACCCGATCGCCCTGGACGTCACCGACCCGGACGCCGTCGCCGCGGCCGCCGCCCTGGCCACCGACGTCGACCTGCTCGTCAACAACGCCGGCATCTCCACCGGCGCCACGCTGCTCGGCGACCTCGACGGCGTGCGCGCCGAGATGGACGTGAACTTCTGGGGCACGCTGTCGGTGGTGCGCGCCTTCGCCCCCGTGCTCGCGGCCAACGGCGGCGGCACGGTCGTGAACGTCGCCTCCGCGCTGTCCTGGTTCGCCTTCCCGGGCTCGGGGGCGTACGCGGTCTCCAAGGCCGCGAACTGGAACATGTCCAACGCCCTGCGCCTGGAGCTGGCCGGGCAGGGCACGCAGGTCACCTCCGTGCACCTGGGCCTGGCGGACACGGACATGGCCGCGGGGTTCGACGGCCCGAAGACCGACCCGGCCGTCGTCGTCCGCCGCACGCTGGACGCCGTCGAGGCCGGCGACCTCGAGGTGGTCGTCGACGAGTGGAGCGCCGACGTCAAGGCCTCCCTGGCCGAGGACCCCCGGACGTTCTACGCGCGGTTCCTGACGACCTGAGCGGCAGCGGCGTCAGCCCGCCTCGCGCGCCCAGGCGTTCGCCCACTCCTCCAGCGCCCCGCCGGCCAGGGCGTCGCGCAGGTCCAGCAGCGCGGTGAGCCGGTCGGTGCCGAGCCCGGCGAGCGCGACGACCGTCGCGGCGCGCACCGCGTGGTCGTGGAGGTCCTCGCGGGTGAGCCGGTGCAGGTCCGGCAGCCGGCCGGCGGTGCGCGGGTGCGCGCGCCAGCGCTCGACGCGGTCCCACAGCTCGCGGGTGTCACGGGTCTCGCGGGTCTCGGGGGTGCTCATGCGCGTGCCTCGCTCGTCGTGCTCGTCGGGGTGGCGGGACGCGCTCCTGCGGAGCCGCCTGCCCGGTGCGGCCGCGCCGGACGGCCGGACCGGGTGGTCCCACCCCCTGCACAACACCGCGCGGGCCCCTCCCCGACCCGCGCGGGGTGTCGCGTGCGCCACACCGCCACGGTCGCCCCACGGCCTCGCGCCCCACGGCCTGCGCCCCGCGGCCTGGCGCGCCGCGGAGCGCGCTGGCACGCTCCCGCCGTGACCGAGCGCTCCCGCCACCTCAGCGTCCACGTCGACCGGCCGGTGGCCGAGGTGTACGCCTTCGCCTCGGACCCGGCCAACCTGCCGCTGTGGGCGCCGGGCCTGGGCGGGCCGCTGGTGCACGAGGACGGCGCGTGGTCCGTGCTCACCCCGCACGGGCGCGCCCGCCTGGAGATGACCCCCCTCAACGAGCACGGCGTCCTGGACCACGTGGTGACCACGCCCTCCGGGGAGCGGGTGCACGTGCCGCTGCGGGTGGTCGCGGACGGCGCGGGCAGCGAGGTGGTGTTCACGCTGCGCCGCGCGCCCGGCACGAGCGAGGAGGAGTTCGAGCAGGACGCCGAGCGCGTGAACGCCGACCTCGCGCTGCTCAAGCAGGTGGTCGAGGCCGGGGCCGCCGGGGGCGCCGGCGGCCCCGCGGGGGCGTGAGCCTCACGCCACCCGGCAGCGCAGCGGCTCGCCGGCCAGCGCCCGGGCGGTCTCCTCGGCGGCCAGGCGCTGCAGGTCCGCGACGGAGTCGTCGGAGAAGTACGCCGCGTGCGGGGTCAGCAGCACCCCGGGCAGGCGGCGCAGCGGCGAGTGCGCCGGCAGCGGCTCGGGGTCGGTGACGTCGAGCGCGGCCCCGCCCAGGCGCCCGCTGCTCAGCGCCTCGACGAGGGCGTCGGTGTCCACCAGGCCGCCGCGGGCGGTGTTCACCAGCACCGCGCCCGGGCGCAGCCGGGCGAACGCGGCGGCGTCGAGCAGGTGCCGGGTGGCGCCCGTCAGCGGCAGGTGCAGCGAGATCGCGTGCGAGCGCTCCAGCAGCTCCTCGAAGCCCACGGCGCCGATCCCGCGCGCGGCCAGCGCGAGGGGGTCGGCGTAGGGGTCGTGGGCCAGCACCGTGAACCCGAAGGGGGCCAGGCGGTCGGCGACGGCGGAGCCGATGCGCCCGGTGCCCACCAGGCCCACGGTGGTCGAGCGCGAACCGGGCAGCGGCGCCAGGCTCGCCGGGTCCACCCAGCCGTGCTCGCGCACCGCGCGGTCGAAGCGCGGCAGCTTGCGCAGCAGCGCCAGCAGGCAGGCGGTGGCGTGGTCGGCGACGGTCTCGCTGCCGTAGTCGGGCACGTTGGCGACCGCCACCCCGGCGGCGCGGGCGGCGTCGAGGTCGACGTTGTCCACGCCCACGCCGTAGCGCACGACGGTGGCGCCGGGAGCCATCGCGCGCAGCACCGCGGCGGTGACCGGGGCGAAGTTCACCAGGGCCACGTCCGCGCCGGCGACGGCCTCGACGGTCTCGGCCTCGGTGCGGCAGCGGTGCTCGGAGAACTCCGCGCCGGCGCGCTCGGCGGCGGCGCGCTCGCGCTCGAGGTCGGTGAAGGCGTGGTCGGTGACCACCACGCGCGTCACCGCAGCACCCCGCGCGCGGCGAGGTTGCCCATCAGGGCCGTGATGCCGAACTCCCACGGCGGCGCCTCCTCGGAGGCGGTGACGGTGTTCACCAGGGTCCCCAGGCGCTCGGCGGAGACGGCGACGACGTCGCCGCGGGCGTGGGTGAAACCCTCCCCGGGCCGGTGCCGGTCGTCGGTGGGGGCGAACATCGTGCCGGTGAAGAGGACGAACCCGTCCGGGTACTGGTGGTGGCGCCCGCACGCGTGGGCGACCAGGTCCAGCGGGTCGCGGCTGATCTCGGCCATCGAGCTCCTCGCCTCCAGCACGTAACCCTCCGGGCCCTCCACCCGCAGGGACACCTCGGTGCGGCGCACGTCGTCCACGCCGAACCCGTCGTCGAACAGCCGCAGCACCGGGCCGATCGCGCAGGAGGCGTTGTTGTCCTTCGCCTCCGTCAGCAGCAGCGCGCTGCGGCCCTCCAGGTCGCGCAGGTTCACGTCGTTGCCCAGGGTGGCGCCGACGGCGCGGCCGCGGGAGGTGACCGCCAGCACCACCTCGGGTTCGGGGTTGTTCCACGTCGAGCGCTCCAGCACGCCGACGTGGGCGCCCACGCCGACGGCGGAGAGCACCGGCGCCTTGGTGAAGACCTCCGGGTCCGGGCCGATGCCCACCTCCAGGTACTGCGACCACAGCCCCTCGGCGAGCAGCACCTCCTTCACGCGCGCGGCCTCGGGCGAGCCGGGGACCACCGAGGAGACCGCCCCGCCGACGACGCCGGCCAGGCGGGCGCGGACCTCCTCGGCGCGCAGCGGGTCGCCCGCGGCGCGCTCCTCGATGACCCGCTCCAGCATGCTGCGCACGAACGTCACGCCCGCGGCCTTGAGCACCTGCAGGTCCACCGGCGCCAGCAGGTGCGCCGCGCCGCGCCGGCGCGCCAGCGTGGCGTCCAGCACCCCGCCCAGCGGCCAGGTGCGCCCGCCGGGCGCCGAGCGCACCAGGTCCACGGCGTCCTCGCGCTCCAGCAGCGCCGAGACCGTGGGCACCAGGCCCGTCAGGTCCACCAGGTCCTCGCCGCGCACGGCGGCCACGCACGGCCCGCCGACCTCCGGGTCGTGCACGCGCGCCACCAGGGTGGCCGCGGCGGCGTCGCGCGGCAGCACCGCGTCGCGGTGGGTGCCCAGGTCCATCGTTCCTCCCCCGTCCGTGGCCGCGCCGGTGCGGCCCGTCAGCGACCCTGCCAGGCCGGGCGCCGGTGGTCGAGGAACGCAGCCACGCCCTCGGTGAAGTCGGCGCTGCCGTACACGCGCGCGTACACGTCGTCGTGCTCGACGGCGGCGGCGCGCTCGTCGAGGCGGCGGCCGAACTCCTTGGCGGCGGCCACCGACAGCGGCGCGCACGCCGACACCCGCGCCAGCAGGTCCACGACGAGCCCGTCGAACTCGGTCGCCTCCACCACGGCGCGCACGAACCCCGCCGCCAGCGCCTCCTGCGCACCGGCCAGGCGCCCGGTCAGCAGCAGCTCAGCCGTCAGGGCCCGCCCCAGCGCGGCGCGCAGCCGGGCCGTGGTGCCCGGCGAGACGCAGTTGCCCAGCGTGCGGGCCACCGGCGCGCCGAAGCGCGCCGAGGCGGTGGCGTAGACGAGGTCGCAGCACGCCAGCAGCGCCAGCCCGCCGCCGACGGCCGGGCCGTCGACGAGCGCGACGACGGGCACCGGCAGCGCGCGCACCGCGTCGAGCACCGCGGTGATGCGCCCCTCGTACGCCACGCCGTCCCCGCCGGTGCGCACGGCGGTCAGGTCGGCCACGTCGGTGCCGGCGGCGAACGCGCCGCCCTCGCCCTGCAGCACGACCAGGCGCACGCCCGGATCGCCGGCCAGCTCGGCGCACGCCGAGCGCAGCTGCTCGTACATCGCCTCCGTCAGCGCGTTGCGCGCGGCGGGGTTGTCCAGCACGAGCCGCACCAGGGCGCCCTCGCGGACCACGCGGGTCCGCCCCGGGCGCCCCGGCGCAGCGGGCTCGGTCGTCACTCGACGCCGTCCGGTCCGCGCGTCACCGGACGCTGTCGTCCAGCGGCAGGCCGGCCTTCTCGTACAGGGCGCGCCGGCCCTTCTTGTCGTTCTCGTTCTCCTGGCGCGCCCACCTGGCCACCTCCTCGGCCACCTCGAGCGGCACGGCGATGACGCCGTCGCCGTCGCCGACGACGATGTCGCCGGGCTTGATCTGCACGCCGCCGATGGAGACGGGGATGCCGTACGTCTCGTACTCCACGCGCCCCTGCGTCATGGCCTGGTTGCGGTAGGCGGCGAAGATGGGCACGCCCTGCGCGACGCACTCGTCGTGGTCGCGCGCTCCGCCGGAGGTGACGACGGCGGCGGCGCCCTTGACGTGCATGTCGAGGGAGTTGTACGAGCCGATCTCGCCGCAGCCGGCGTCGGGCGACTCCAGCACCACGATGTCGCCCGGGCTCAGCTCCGCGTCCCAGGGCTGGATCTGCACCTCCTTGTACCAGTAGTTCCGCGCCCACTCGGTGTACTCGTCGCCGGTGACCATCGGCACCTGCTTCTGGGTGATCCGCGAGCGCACCGTGAAGGCCGGCCCGCAGAACCTCATGCCCTCGGCGATCGGCATGATGGAGCGGTCGACGCTGCCCTTGTTCGGCATGCCGATCCAGTCCAGCCCGTCGCGGACGTCGGCCACGCGCAGACCCTCGAACAGCTTCACGATCTCGTTGCTCACGTCTGTCCCCGTCTCTCTTCCTGCCGGGCGCGGCCCCCGGTGGGCCGGCCCCGTGCGTGGGCCGTGCGGGCACGGCGGTGGTGGTGACGCGGTCACCAGCTGGTGGCGAGGTAGGTGGTCTCGGTGTACTCGAGCAGCCCCTCGCTGCTGCCCTCGCGGCCCAGGCCGCTCTCCTTGACCCCGCCGAACGGCGCGGCCGGGTCCGAGACGAGGCCGCGGTTGACGGCGACCATGCCCGCCTCGAGCCGCTCGCCCACGCGCAGCGCGCGGGCCAGGTCCTTCGAGTACACGTAGGAGACCAGCCCGTGCGCGGTGTCGTTGGCGGCGGCGACCGCCTCCTCCTCGCCGTCGACGACGACGATCGGGGCCACCGGCCCGAACACCTCCTCGCGCAGCACGGCGGCGCCGGGCGGCACGTCGGCCAGCACGGTGGGGAGGTAGAAGCTGCCCGGACCGGCGGGCGCCTCGCCGCCGGTGAGCACGCGCGCGCCGCGCGCGACGGCGTCGGCGACGAGGCGCTCGACCTTGCGCACCGAGGCGCGGTCCACCAGCGGCCCGCACCCGGTGGCCGGGTCGGAACCCGGGCCGGTGCGCACCGCGGCCATGCGCTCGACGAGCCCGCGGGTGAACTCCCCGGCCACGCGCCGGTCGACGTAGAAGCGGTTGGCTGCGGTGCACGCCTGCCCGCCGTTGCGCATCTTCGCCACCACCGCGCCCTCCAGGGCGGCGTCGACGTCGGCGTCGTCCAGGACGAGGAAGGGGGCGTTGCCGCCCAGCTCCATCGCGCACTTCAGGACCCGGTCCGCGGCGGTGCGCAGCAGCACCTTGCCGACCTCGGTGGAACCGGTGAAGGAGAGCATCCGCACCGCCGGGTGGTGCAGGACGGCGTCGACGACCGGGCCGGGCGAGCTGGTGGTCACCACGCCCACCGCGCCGGCGGGCACGCCCGCCTCGGTGAGCAGGTCGGCCAGCAGCAGCGCCGTCAGCGGTGTCTGCTCGGCGGGTTTGAGCACCGCCGTGCACCCGGCGGCCAGCGCCGGCGCGAGCTTGCGGGTGGCCATGGCGGCGGGGAAGTTCCACGGCGTGACGAGGGCGACCACGCCGATCGGCCTGTGCCGCACGAGGACCTCGTTGCCGCCGCCGGGGGCGCGGCTGAGCCGGCCGGGCACGCGCACGGCCTCCTCGGAGTACCAGCGCAGGAACTCCGCGGCGTAGGCGACCTCCGCGCGCGCGTCGGCGGCGGCCTTGCCGTTCTCGGCGGTGATGAGGGCGGCGACCTCGTCGGTGCGCGCCACGAGCAGCTCGAACGCGCGGCGCAGCACCTCCGAGCGGTGCCGGGGCGCCGCCGCCGCCCACGCCGGGCCCGCGGCCACGGCGGCGTCGACGGCGGCCAGCGCCTGCTGCGCGGTGGCGTCGGGAACGGTGCCGACGACCTCGCCGGTGGCGGGGTCGTGCACCGCGAACCCGGCGCCGCCGCGCACCGCGGAGCCGGCGGCGGTGAGGGTCACGACGCGCTCCCGGCGGTCACCGGCTCGGCGGCGGCGGGCGCGTCGGGCACGGCGGCGGCCGCGAGGTCGCCGGCGTGGGCGGCGCGCAGCAGCGCCAGCGCGGAGGCCTCGTCCAGCGGGCGGGGGTTGTTCTCGACCAGCCGGCGCGCGCCCAGCGCCTCGGCGGCCACCCGGGGCAGGTCCTGCGCGTCCACGCCCAGGGCGGCCAGGTCGCGCGGGATCCCCACGGACGCCAGCAGCTGCGCCACCGCGCGCACCGCCGCCGCGGCCGGGTCCTCCCCGCCGGCGGCGCCCAGGGCGTGCGCGAGCTCGGCCAGCTCCGCGGCGCGCTCGCGGGCGTTGAACGCCATGACGTACGGCAGCAGCGCGCCGACGCCGGCGCCGTGCGAGGTGCGCGTCAGCGCCCCGATCGGGTACTGCAGGGCGTGCGCGGCGGCGGTGCCGGCGGTGCCGAAGGCGTACCCGCCGGCCAGCGCGGCCAGCGCCATGCCCGAGCGGGCCGCCAGGTCGTCGGGCACCTCGCACGCGCGGCGCAGGTGGGCGGCCACCGAGCGCACCGCCAGCAGCGCGAAGACGTCGGTGAGCGCGCCCTTGCCGACGAAGACGCGCTCGTCGGCCAGGCCCGGGGTCAGCGGGCGGCGCACGGCGGTGAACGCCTCGACCGCGTGGCTGAGGGCGTCGGCGCCGGCGGCGGCGGTGACCGCGCGCGGGCACGAGACGGTCAGCTCCGGGTCGCACACCGCGGCCGCGGGTACCAGGTGCGCGCTGGAGATGCCCACCTTGGTGGTGCGCTCGGGGTCGGTGACCACCGCCACCGGCGTGACCTCCGAGCCGGTGCCGGCCGTGGTGGGCACGGCCACCACCGGCGCCACCGGCCCGGGCACGCGGTTCTCGCCGTAGAACCCCTGCAGCGGGCCGGGGTGGGCCAGCTGCAGGGCCACCACCTTCGCCAGGTCCAGGCAGCTGCCGCCGCCCAGGCCGACGACGACGTCGGCGCCGCCGCGCCGGGCGGCCTCGAGCGCGCGCGGCACCTGCGCCAGCGGCAGCTCGGGGGCGGCCTCGTCGAAGACGCTGACGGCCACGCCCCGCGAGCGCAGCAGGGCGACGAGCTCGGGCAACGCCGGGCCGGAGGCCAGGTGCGCGTCGGTGACGACGAGGGCGCTGCCGCCGGTGCGGGCGACGACGTCGCCCAGGGCGTGGCGCTGCCCCACGCCCAGCAGCACGGTGCGCGGGGCGCGCAGCACCCCCGCCGCCGCGCCGGCGAGCGCAGCCGCCGCGGTGGTGCGCCCGCCGGTGGGGTCTCCTGCGGTGTCCACGGTCAGTCCTCTCCTCGACGGGTGCGGTGCGGTGCGGCCGCGCGGTGCAGCCGGGTCAGCTCGCGGTAGGCGCCGGCGCCCTCGCCCGCGCGCGCGGCCTCCTGCGCGCTCAGCTCCCGGCGCACCACGGCGGGCACGCCCGCCACGAGGGAGCCGGGCGGGACGACGGTGCCCTCGCGCACGACGGCGCCGGCGGCCACGAGGGAGCCGCGCCCCAGCCGGGCGCCGGTGAGCACGACCGCGCCCATGCCGACCAGGCAGCCGTCCTCGACGACGCAGCCGTGCAGGACGGCGCGGTGCCCGACGGTGACGTCGGCGCCGATCAGGACGGGGCCGTGCTCGTCGGCGTGGGCGACGCAGCCGTCCTGCACGTTGCTGCTGGCGCCGACCTCGACGCGGGCGCCGTCGGCGCGCAGCACGCAGCCGTACCAGACGCTGGCGCCCTCGCCCAGGTGCACGTCGCCGGCCAGCACCGCGCCGGGGGCCACCCACGCGCCGGGGTGCACGTGCGGGGCGCGCTCGCCCAGGGCCAGCAGCACCGGCGCGCTCACGCCGGCCCCGCGGGGGCGGGCACGGGCAGGCCGTAGCAGCGGGTGGCGGTGCCGCCGCGCACCAGCGCCAGGTCGTCCGCGCCGGCGCCGGCGGCCACCACGGCCGCGTCCAGGTCCGCCCACGCGCGCCCGTACGGCGCGCGCAGCAGCACCACGGGCCAGTTGCTGGCCAGCATCAGCCGCCCGGGCCCGAACTCCTCGAGCACGTGCGCGACGTACGGGCGCAGCGCCCGCGGGTTCCAGGAGGTCCACGCGGTCAGCGCGTCGACGCCCACGGAGACCTTCAGCGCCACGCCCGGCACGCGGGCCAGCTCGGCGACCAGGCCGGCCCACGGCTGCCGGGCGCCGGTGTCCAGCGGCGGGCGGGCCAGGTGGTCGACGACCACGCGCAGCTCGGGCACCGCGCGCGCCAGCGCCACGACCGCGGCGACCTGCTCGGGCGTGACGGGCACGACGTCCCACGCCAGCCCGGCGGCGGCCAGCTCGCGGAAGAGGGCCACCACGCCCGGTTCGGCCAGCCACGCCAGCGGGTCGCGCCCGACGAGGGCGCGCACCCCGCACCAGCGCGCGGTGTCGGCCCGCTCGAGCTCGGCGCGCGCGGCGGCCGGGTCCGAGACGGGCAGCCAGCCCACCACCCCGGCCACGGTGCCGGCCCGCGCCGCGTAGGCGGCCAGGCGGTCGTTCTCGGCGGCCTCGTCCACCGACTGCATGAGCACGGTGGCGCCCACCCCGGCGGCGGACAGCTCCGGCGCGAGGTCGGCGGGGCCGTAGTCGCGCTCGAGGGAGGCGTGCGCGGGGGTGCGCCAGGCGGACTGGTCGGCCTCCCCCCAGCGCCAGTAGTGCTGGTGCGCGTCGACGACCCCGCTCACGGCTGCTCCCCCCTCGCTCATCGCCCCTCCCAGCGGGGGCTGCGGTGCTCCAGGAAGGCGGCCACGCCCTCGCGGAAGTCCGCGCTGCCGTAGCAGCGCTCCAGCAGGTCCTCGTCCTCGGCGCCGGCGCCGGCGGCGGCCACGCGCCGGTCGATCTCCTTCAGCGCGGCCAGCGTCAGCGGGGCTCCCGCGCACAGGCGCCGCACGAGGTCGGCCACGCCCTCCTCCAGCTCCTGCGGGGCCAGCACGGCGTGCACGAAACCCGCCTCGGCGGCCTCCCGGGCGTCCAGCAGGCGCGCGGTCAGCAGCACCGCGGTGGTGCGCGCCGCGCCCAGGCGCTGCTGCAGGCGCGCCACCACGGCCGCCGGCAGGCAGTTGCCCAGCGTGCGGGCGACGGGGGCGCCGAAGCTCGACGAGGGGGTGGCCACCAGCACGTCGCACACCGCGGCGATGGCCAGCCCGGCGCCGACGGCCGGGCCGTCCACGACGCCCAGGACCGGCACGCGCACCTCCAGCAGGCGCTGCAGGACCCGCCCGACGCGGCGCTCGTAGGCGACCCCGTCGGCGCCGCCGGTGAACAGCGGGAACTGCGAGACGTCGGTGCCGGCGGCGAACGCGCCGGGGGCGCCGCGCAGCACCACCAGGCGGGTGGCGGGGTCGGCGTCGACCGCGTCGCACAGGGCCAGCAGCTGGTCGTACATCGCCCAGGTCAGGGCGTTGCGCCGGCGCGGGTTGCTCAGCTGCGCGTGCAGCACCGGGCCCTCGCGGCGCACCAGCACCCGCCCCGGCGCGTCCGGCGGCGCCGCGGTCTCCCCGCTCACGGTTCCACGACCGCCCGCTCGAGCACCTCGTCGGTGTGCTGCCCCAGCAGCGGCGGCGGGCGGCGGATGGTCGTGGGGGTGGCGCTCAGGCGCAGCGGGGAGGCGAGCACCGGCACCTCGCCCTCGACGGGGTGCTGCACGTGCTGGACCATGCCGCGCGCCTTGACGTGCGGGTCGTCCTGCAGCACCTGGCGGTAGTCCTGGATGGGCCCGGCGGGCACGCCCGCGGCCAGCAGCAGCTCGACCCACTCGGCGGTGTCGCGCTGCGCGAAGCGCTCCTCGAGCACCTGCACGAGCTGCGCGCGGTTCTCCATGCGGGCGGTGTTGGTGGTGAAGCGCGGGTCGTCGGGCAGGTGCGGCAGGTCCACCGCCGCGCACAGCCGGCGCCACAGCCGGTCGTTGTTCGCCCCGACGGTGACGTAGCCGTCGCGCGTGGCCAGCGCCTGGTAGGGCGCCGACATGCGGTTGGCCGAGCCCAGCTTCGCCGGCACGCGGCCGGTCTCCCACAGCTCGGTGGACTCCCACACCGCCAGCGCCAGCGCCGACTCGAACAGCGAGGTCTCCACGCGCTGGCCGCGCCCGGTGCGCCGGCTGCTGATCCAGGCGGCGAGGATGCCGACGGCGCAGAACAGCCCCGAGCCGAGGTCGGCGACCGGGATGCCGCTCTTGACGGGGCGGCCGTCGGGTTCGCCGGTGATGCTCATGACGCCGGTCATGGCTTGGGCGATGAGGTCGTAGCCGGGGCGGTCCGCGTACGGGCCGGACTGCCCGAACCCGGAGATGCTGGCGTACACCAGCGCCGGGTTCAGCTCGGCCAGGGTCTCGTAGTCCACGCCGAGGCGGGCGGCGACACCGGGGCGCCAGTTCTCCACCACCACGTCGGCGGTGGTGACCAGCCGGTGGAACTCCAGCAGGCCCTCCTCGGACTTCAGGTCCAGCGCGACGCTGCGCTTGTTGCGGTTCAGGGCCATGAAGGCGCGGCTGTCGTCCCCGCGGCCGGTGCGGCCCCAGGAGCGGCGGGTCTGGTCGCCCGCCTCGGGGTTCTCCACCTTGACGACGTCGGCGCCGAGGTCGGCCAGCACCATCGTGCAGAACGGCCCGGCCATCACCTGCGTCAGGTCCAGCACCCTCATGCCCGCGAGCGCGCCGGGCGGCTGCGCCCCGCGGTCCGGGTCCGCGGTCGTGTCCATGGTCTCCACCTCTCGTTCCCGGGCGCCCGAGGCGCCCGTGCCCCGGGGGGGGGGGGGGGGGGGGGCGGCCCCGGCGGCCGGGGGGGCGGGGGGGGGGGGGGGGGGGGGTGGGGGGGGGGGGGGAGGGGGGGGGGGGGGGGGGGGGGGGGCCGGGGGGTGGGGGGTGGCGGGGGAGGGGGGGGGGGGTTGGGG